>NZ_JBFUHL010000021.1:0-88211 GCF_056402415.1 Paenibacillus sp. P4_A9 | reverse complement strand
GTGGGCATTCAAACAGATGCAACAGCCCTGTTCAAAGGAGCCGACTTTACACTCTTGTTGGCAACGGTGCTTATCGTACTACTTCTTCTCATTTTACTGTATCGCTCGCCAATTCTGGCTCTAATTCCACTGGTAGGCGTTGGATTTGCTTATGGGATCATTTCACCTATTCTTGGTTTCTTAGCTAAACAAGGTTGGATCACCGTAGACGCACAGGCGATTTCGATTATGACGGTGCTGCTGTTCGGTGCAGGAACGGATTATTGTCTTTTCTTCGTTGCTCGTTTCCGACAATCTCTACTGGTAGAGAAAAACAAATATAGCGCACTTCGCGTGTCATTCGGTGGCTCAACGGGTGCGATCGGAATGAGTGGACTCACGGTAATTGTTTCCTTACTGGGCTTGTTATTCGCTCACTATGGCTCGAATCATCGCTTCGCGATTCCGTTCAGTGTGGCGATCTTCATTATGGCAATTGCCAGCTTAACGCTAGTTCCAGCACTGCTTGCAATCATTGGACGCGTATCATTCTTCCCGTTCATTCCTTTGACGGCAGAAATGCGTGCGGAGAAAGAGGCGCGCAAAGGGAAACGCATTCGTGAGCAAAAGCCTGTTGGGGCCATGAATGCTGCTCTTGGACGTGTGGTAACTGAAAAACCAAAAAGTGTGCTTGTTATCTCTTTAATCGTTCTTATCACGCTTGCTGCATTTGCCCCCCAGATCAAGTTTACGTATAACATATTGGAATCTTTCCCTTCCACCATGCCGTCACGTGAAGGTTTTACCTTGTTATCCGAGCATGTTTCACCTGGATCATTGGCTCCTGTTAAAGTGGTTGTAAATACGGAAGGTAAGAATGTGGATGTCACTGGTGCTCTTGCCAAGTTATCTTATGTAGAATCGGTGAGTAAACCAGAGGATAGCAAGAAAGACGCAAACTATAAGGCATTTGAATTGATTTTTAAGCAAGATCCCTACGATTTGGAAGTTATCAATCGGATTCCTGAGATTCGGAGCACCTTGGAGCAGAAGCTGGTAGAAGCGGGCGTCGCTGCACCACAGGTGTGGGTTGGTGGTGAAACCGCCACACAATATGATACCAAAACCGTCGTAGAGCGCGATACTAAGATTGTCATTCCCGTTGTAATCACCGTGATTGCGATACTCTTACTTGTGTATTTACGTTCCATTGTGGCTACTGTTTATCTGATCGCAACAGTGCTGCTCTCGTATTACTCAGCGTTAGGGGCAGGTTGGCTCATTTTGCACTACTTAATGGATACTTCCGCGATTCAAGGCTTAATTCCGCTTTATGCCTTCGTCTTCCTTGTTGCGTTAGGAGAGGATTATAATATTTTCATGATTTCGAGCATTTGGCAGGAAAAGAATCGCTTAAAACTGAAGGATGCCATTCGATTGGGCGTAAGTTCAACGAGCAGTGTTATCACCTCAGCAGGTTTAATATTAGCAGGTACATTTGCAGTCCTAGCCTCGCTGCCTATTCAAGTGCTTGTGCAGTTCGGTGTGATCTGTGCCGTTGGTGTCATTCTGGATACTTTCATCGTAAGGCCGTTCCTTGTACCTTCCATTACTATGTTGCTTGGGGATGCCGTGTTCTGGCCAAGTAAAGTGAAGCGCGGGACACAGGAGACTTTAACTGAAAACTGATTGTGATGTGAAAAAGGAGCTGCCCGCATTTGCGGACAGCTCCTTAGCATTTAGTCGATGATCTGAAGAATATCATCCACTTCTTTGCGTGCCATTTTACCAGGTCGATCCTTCGGATAGCCAAGGGAAATCACCATGTTAATTTGATATTCAGCTGGAATTTCAAGGTAAGCTCGGATTTGATCCTGTGCAAGCAGCACAGGGCCCGTCATAGGGCATGTTGCTAGACCTCTAGCATGTGCGGCAAGCATCAGGTTCTGTGAAGCTAGACATGAGCTCTTGATGCCTTCTTCCGCCCATACATGATCATCGACTAATTGAATCGGGTCGAAGATGCGATCGCGAAACTTGGATTCATACGGCGTTGCCAAGCAAATGATGAGAACAGGCGCATCCGAGAAGGCTGTCGCATAAGGACCGAAGGATCTCACGAGCATGCGTGCTTCTCTGGATAGGCCCTTCTCCTCTGCAGCCGCGGCACGCAGGTGCAGCTGATCCCAAGTCAATTGCTCAATATGTTTGATCTTTTCTGTATTTCGAATGGCGATAAATTTCCACGTTTGTGAATTCGTATCACTTGGCGCATAACGAGCACAATCAATAATTTCACGTATATCTTCTACTGCGACTGCTTGCTCAGTAAAGTTACGAATGCTGCGTCGTTCAAGGACAATGGCTTTGAAATCTTCATAATTCATAGTAAATGTGTACCTACCTTTGCTGCTCATATTATTCTGTGTTCTTTAATACTTGGTACTAAGACTATATCCTTAGTATAAGGGAGATGGGCTAGGAGTACAACTGCCGCGACACCCAATCTGCTCAAGTGGAAAGGCCTTCCCATGTATCATCGACTAGGAAGGGCGTCCTCATTCTTCTGAAAAAGATAAGTGCATAGAAAACCAATGGCTGACGTTATCGATAAGCACGCGGCAATGATATAGACGGTACTGCCGCCAGCTTCATTATAAATCCAACCACCTGCCGTGCCACTTATCAAGCCAGCAATACTGGACCAAGCTACCGCGAATATCGCTTGACCTGAGGAGCGATACTCGTCCGGAATAATCTGGCTCAAATAGCGATTCGCTGTAAATAAGAAAACACCGAAAGTTAGACTGTGCAGAAGCTGAATACCAATCACCCAAGTTGGATCTTGTATAATGCCCATCATGATAAAACGGAATGCATAGATAACGCCTGCAAAGGCAAGTAACGGCAGTTCTTTAAAGCGATGGCCATGCTTACTTAGATAGAAAAATACGGGAATCTCGCTCAGCGCCGATATCATCCAAGCATACCCAATCAATGAATCTGAAGCGCCTAGCTGACGCATATAGAGTGCTAAGAAACCATCATTGAACCGATGTGAAACCGACATGATAATCACGAGTATAAGAAACCAAATGAATTTTTTGGAGCGGATGATATTGACCATGCCACCGAAGGCCATCTTCTTGCCGCCTTGACGTGTGTCTTTTAGCAGAAAAAGGATAATCAATGTACAGCTGATCGTGATAAAAAGCAGGACAGGTGTTAGCCCTGTACCATATGCCCGAAGTAATAAGCCAAAGCCTCCTGCGGAAAGTGCGAAGCCGATGGAGCCATACACGCGGAAGGAGGCGTAGCTTTTTCCGCTGGAGCGGATGTGGAGCATGACTTGGCTGTCATTCAAGGAATTAACCGGCTGCTGGAAGAAGAAAAACGCCGCCAAGCAGACGTAGAGCAGGGAGAACCAGCCTGCTGTAAATACCAAGACCGCTGTTACGAGCTGTCCTAGAATCAGAATGATCATGATCTTCTTTACAGTTTGATAGCGATCGCTCAGGAAACCCCACAGCAGGTTGGTTGCAATACCGATCAACGGCCCAATGGCATATAGCAAGCCGATTTGGATTTTGGAGTAGCCTTTATAATCGAAATAAAGGGGGAAGAAGGTCACAACAATCCCCATCGTCATAAAAAAGGAAAGAGTAAACATTTTAAGCAATCGATCGTTCGTATCCACCGGATTTGATTTGGACAAGCGTAATCATCACCATTTCGTTACATATTTTCTTGAGGTTGGCTAGGTTGCGGAACATCGGCTGTTCGCTTGAGCACATAAATGACGACAAGCAGCTCTGCCAGCATGCCCACCGATTGTGCAAGCGCGCCAATCATCCCATTCCAGCCTGGAACAGTTGCAATGGCAACGAATAAAGTTAATATCGTAATAGTAGCATTCGCAGATTGGGAGAAAACCATGATTTTTGTTTGGCCGCGCAGCATAATAATTCCATTCATATAATCAAGCCATGGGAATACAATCGTCATAATCATGAAAATACGCATGGCACTCAGGCTGGCTTGTCTCAATTCGGCATTTACACCCATTACGTGTGTCATAAACCAGGGTCCAATCGGTGTATAGGCTAGTATGGCAATGAGTGCTCCTGGAATGAAGCTAAGCAGGAGAATGAATTTTTTAACACGCACAGGATCTTTGCGATAAAAGTTAAGGACAATTTGATGTATGTACGAGAAAAAACTCATCACTAGCTGCGTTAAGGACCCAGCAATCGCAAAGGATGCGATGGCAAGATGGATATGTGTTGTTTTGCCTAATATCGCATTAATGGACGGTCCGATAATTACAGCAATAACAGACGAATATAATAGCGGTTTATAAAAGCTGAAAATTTGTTGCTTCGTCTCAATCGGATGATTGGGCGCTTTCTCTGGAATGACTCGCTTCAGTAAGCTTGTCCCTTCCCAAATGGCAACCGTGGCCTCGATCATCATCCCGACAAGGAAGATAATGGCACCTACTTTTCCGCTAGAGACATTATCCGTTGTAATGAAATATAAAGATAAGAGGTACATCGCGATAATCCGGATACCCATACCAATGGTTAACCATTTGGTCCGCAGATTGAATATGATAATCCCATGAAATAAACAGCGCAGGCCGGAGAAGATGCTAACGTACATGAGAATGCGATATACACTTAATGTTGCAGCTAGCATTTCGCGTTCTACGCCGAAAAAATAAAGAAACACCCATTCGCCAACCGGTGTGTAGCAAAGTATAAGGCCAAGCAGAATGATACAAGCAAATACATAAGAGCTGACAACGCCCATGGCACGGAACGAAACCCGATCCCTGACGAGTGCAGAGCAGGCTTGTCGCAGCAATACAACTGGTTTTTCAGTCAGTCCTAGAAGACTTAGGGGGATGGCATAGCTGGCAATGACGAGCTCGGGATTATCAGCCCTAGCCAAAGTGCTATTAATAATAACATGAGAGAGGGTTACAAGCGTTGCAGAAAGTCCGAGGGGGAGGAAAAAGGAGATGAGCTGTTTCCATGTGATGTTTTCTTTTAATGTCTTAGCGGTCATCCAAATCGCACTCCTTCGCATTTTGCAAAACATTTCTTAAGTATATCAGAAAATGAAATCAGGATGACATACAATTTTAACTGGAAACCCAAGGTTTGAAGTGATACATTTAAAGGTAGAATGTTTCTTGAACAAGACAGACTGTTTTGCCTGCAAGGAGGTACATAGGAATGAATAGTTATTTTCAGTATGATGAGAGGTTAGGTATCGAGATCCCCGTTTTGGAATTGGAATGGGAAATGTATGAGGCTTCTATTCGCATAAATCTCTTGTTACAGTGGGAGCAAATACGAGGCGTTATCCCGGATCGCATTATGAAACTGGAAGCACAAATCATTGAAAAGCAAAATAAGCTCGATAAGGAAGATGATTTTGTAACCTCCTGCCGTTTGAACTCTGATATTGCTGACTTGGCTTCAATCATAAATGATCTTCATCTCTGGTTCCGTACTAATCAGGATTTAGAATCAAAAACCCACCATTAATGGTTGTCAATGAAGGGAGAATGACTGCATGCATAGCAATAAGGATGGGAATAACTGGGTTGGAACGATTGCAAAACAACTTCTGGAGCATCTCCCTGCTCTTTATCCRATTGAAGAGTGGGATGCCGCAATGGATACACGCATTGAAGCACTTTCTGCAGCGTTGATTACGGAAGGTAGCCCTGAGCAGTTGCCCTATGGTCTAGCTATTAAAGCAGGACTCTTTCTACTAAATGAAAGTCTGGATAAATCGCACGATATTTCGCAGGAAATTACGAATGCAACGGGTAGCTATTGGCATGCTCTCATGCATAGAATGGAAGGCGACTATAGTAATGCGAAATATTGGTTTAACGATGTTGGCCATCATCCTATTTTTTCGAATTTGATCCAATGTGTAAGAGATAATTTATCGCTTAAGGACTTCATGGAATTGGAAAATGAAGCCCTTCGTCATAAGCTTGAAGTACTTGTAACATCGCCCGTTTGGAATCCATACGTATTTATTGATGTAATTGAAATACAGGTTTCGCTTGTACAGAATCCCACAGTTGATAGTTGGTTACGTCACATACAGCGATCTGAAATGCAATTATTACTTCAATTCTGCTATGAACAAAGTTGTGGAGGAAGTTTACTTGAAGCAATTGGACAGAAGTAGGATAAGGATTAGGAGCCATGCGAAGGTTCCGCAAGGACCCATTCGGTTAATGATCAGTGTATATCGCTATATTTTACCAGATGTCAATGAACAGCTGACCCGCTGGAAGAGTAAAGCAGCGAATATTCCCGATGAAGAGCTTCGTACTCAAGCGTTAGCAAGCATTGCGACGAAGCAATTCCATTGTCAAGGAGGAGCTGTATATGCAGCTGCTCATTTATCGATGCGTCATGTGCTCATTCCACTTATCGTTGCTTTCCAATCCATAAGCGACTATTTAGATAATTTATGTGATCGCAGTACGTCGTTAGATCCTTTGGATTTTCGGCAATTGCATCAATCGATGCTAGATGCTGTTGATCCTGCGAAGCCGCAGCATGAGTACTATGCGTACAGAGATGAGAAAGAAGATGGCGGCTATTTAACAGATCTTGTTCAACAATGTCAGACTTCGATTAGCCAGATGCCATCGTATTTGAAAGTGGCTGATCAGGTAAAAGAACTCGTAGGTTTATACTGTGATTTGCAGGTGTACAAGCATATTCGTAAGGATCTGCGCGAGCCTCAGCTGCATCAATGGTGGGATAACCATCATCATAAGTATCGCCAGATTGATTGGAATGAGTTTGCTGCCGCTACAGGTTCAACTTTAGGTATGTTTATGTTGTTTTTGGCTGCTTGTGATCCAGTTCTGACGGACAAGCAGGTGGATTCCATTCGGGAAGCTTATTTCCCCTATGTTTGTGGACTCCATATCCTGCTTGATTATTTGATTGATCAGGAAGAAGATATTGAAGGCGGAGACCTGAACTTCTGTACCTACTATGATTCATTGGATACAACGGTAGAGCGTATTGCTTTCATTGTCCAAGAGGCGCGAAGTAAAATTTTGTTCTTGGAACATCCACGATTTCATCGTATGATAATCGAAGGTTTGCTTGCTCTCTATTTATCTGACCCCAAGGTCAACAGTCAACACCAGGTGAAGAAAATTTCAAAGCGTCTGATGAAAAATAGTCCCCTAACAAGGCTCTTTTTCTGGATAAATAGCATGTATATCCGTACGACATCATGAATGTCACTCACAAGAATTATGAAGGAGGAAATGTAAATGTCAGCAGTAAAGTCAATTGCCGTTTTAACTAGTGGAGGAGATTCTCAGGGGATGAATGCAGCCGTTCGAGCAGTTGTTCGAAGTGCATTATTCCATGGGCTGGAAGTGTATGCTGTTCAACGTGGGTATCAAGGTCTTATCAACGATGATATCCGTAAAATGGACTTGCGTAGTGTTGGTGACATCATTCAACGTGGAGGGACGATTCTTCAAACGGCTCGTTGTAAAGAATTTATGACGTCTGAAGGACAACAAATCGGCGCGGATAATTTGCGCAGACGTGGAATTGACGGCCTTGTTGTCATTGGTGGGGATGGTTCCTATCAAGGAGCGAACAAGCTTAGTAAGCTGGGTATCAAAACGATGGGTCTGCCGGGCACGATTGACAATGACATCCCGTTCACTGACTTTACTATTGGATTTGATACAGCGGTTAGCATCGTAGTGGATGCTATTAACAAACTGCGTGATACTATGACATCACATGAGCGCTCATCGGTTGTCGAGGTTATGGGTCGTCATTGTGGTGAAATCGCCCTGTATGCGGGACTTGCAAGCGGCGCTGAAACAATTATTGTGCCAGAGGTGGATGTGGACCTCACAGAGGTAGCTAATCGGATGAAAGATAACTTCAACCATGGCAAGCGTCACAGTATTATTCTTGTGGCTGAAGGTGCAGGAACTGGTGAAGGTATTGCCAAGAAGATCACGGAAACGAACGGTATAGAGCCTCGTGTGACAGTTCTTGGTCATATCCAACGCGGTGGAGCGCCTACGCACAATGACCGTATTTTGGCAAGCCGTCTAGGTGACTTCGCGGTTCGTAAACTCATGGAGGGTGATTCTTCCAAAGCTTGCGGCATCATCAAAGGTGAACTAGTAGCAACGGATATCGATTTAGTTGTGAACACGAAACGTACCTTTAACATGGAGCTTTACGAATTGGCAAGCCGTTTGTCTCAATAAGCCTAATTTCGTGAATGTGTCTTGATCTTCATGGTGATTTCAGCTATAATAGCCAACAACCTATACATCAACATCATGTCTATGAAGAGCATCCAACTCGGAGACGTTCATGATCGGAAGGCATGGAAAGGTCTTCCTTAAATAAACCGGCACCGCCCGTTATCGCGGAACCAAGCGGATGAATGACAGATCATGTCATCATCAAGTTGGGTGGCACCGCGAGCAGAACGCTCCTCGTCCCAATCGGACTGAGGGCGTTCTTTGTCTTTTTCACACATACGAAGAGGAAGCGGTGACGGGAAATGCTGGATATCAAATGGATTCGAGGCAATCAAGAGCAAGTGAAAGCAGCAGCAGTTCAAAAAGGGGTAAAATGCCACGTAGATGAATTGCTCGTAGTCGATGAGAAGAAGAGAGAGCTCCTGGGGCAAGTTGATGTGCTCCGTGCAGATCGCAATCGTGCTTCGGAGCAGATTGCGTTGCTGATGAAGCAAAAGATGGCTGCGGAAGCTGAAAGCTTGAAGGAGAAAGTGCGCGGTTGGAATCAGAGACTAGTTGGTTTGGAAGCTGAATTAACAGAATACGAACAACGATTTGATACGCTAATTCTGGAAATACCAAATTTACTTTCGCCCGACACTCCTTTCGGTAAGAGTGACGCAGAGAATGTTGAACTGAGGGTTGTAGGTGAAAAGCCAACTTTTGACTTCGAGATGCGAGATCACCTGCAGCTTGGGGAAGCATTAGATATGATCGATGTTGCTCGGGGAGTCAAGGTGGCTGGCAGCCGCAATTATTATCTCAAAGGGATGGGGCTTTATTTGCACAGGGCTGTCCAGCAGTTAGCAATCGACCTGCTAACAGATCGTGGATTCACCGTGATGGATGTGCCGCTAATGGTGCGGGAGGAAACACTGCTGAATGCGGCTTTCTTTCCAGCGGGCAAGGATCAGACTTATGGACTGCCAGATGACAACACTTGGTTAGTTGGAACTTCGGAAGGACCGCTCATTTCGTACTATGCTGGTGAGATTGTCGATCTTTCGGAGGGACCGATTCAATTAGCAGCAGTGTCGAATTGCTTCCGCAAAGAAGCGGGTTCGGCGGGCCGGGATGTAAGAGGCTTATATCGCGTTCATCAATTCGCGAAAGTTGAGCAAGTGATCCTTTGCGAGAATAATGCAGATGAGGCAGATCGCATGCTGCAGCAGATTACACAAAATGCCGAAGATTTACTTGCTCGCCTAGAGCTGCCCTATCGCGTTGTAGCGGTGTGTTCGGGGGACATGGGAGCCAAAAACTACAAACAATTCGATATTGAAACGTGGATGCCTAGCCGCGGAGCATACGGCGAAACGCATTCGTCGTCGAGCTTACTTGACTTTCAAGCAAGACGGAGCAATTTGCGCTATCGGGATAAGGTGGGAGAGTTACGCTATTGCTGCACGCTGAACAATACAGCTGTTGCATCGCCGCGAATCCTTATTCCAATACTTGAAAATCATCAACAGGCGGATGGTTCGATTTATATACCTCCTGCGCTCAGACCTTATATGCGAGGCTTGGAAGCAATTAGAGTTTAATAATAAGTAAGCACCTTATCCTAAGTTTTTCAGTAGGATAAGGTGCTTTTTTGTTGAAGGTGGCGGCTGCAGTCTAGTACCCTTCCGCTAAGTCCACGACATTGATCATATCGCCACCGTCCAGCATCACGCGTAAATTGTGATAGAAGATGGTGGATACGCGATCTGTATAATGTTCGGAGGACCCTGCGATATGCGGAGTCAGTATGACATTGCTCATTCCCCAAAGTGGAGATGATGAGGGTAATGGTTCTTGGGCAAAAACGTCCAATGCTGCACCGGCTAGCTTGCCTTCCTGCAAGGCGTGAATCAAGGCTTCTTCATCGAGGACATCACCGCGAGCTAAATTAATGAAAAAAGCACTCCGCTTCATAAGCTCTACATGCTCCTTACGTAGAAAGCCTCGCGTTTTCACCGTGCTCGGAAGAAGGACGACGATGAAATCGCTTTGTGACAGCAGATGCTGGAGGCCATCCTCCCCATGGACGGTTTCGTCGAAAGCGGCTTGCGGCGTCCCTGATCGATTCAGACCAATTACTGTCATATCAAATGCTTTTGCCTTTCGCGCGACGGCTTCGCCTATTGCACCAGCACCGATGATGCCGATCGTCTTGCCATGGAGCTCTCCGAAACGGATTTGATTGTCCCAGACATGTTGTTTCTGGTTATCATAAAGAAGGTTTGCTTTACGCACCCATTGCAGCATGAGACTTAGGGCGAATTCACTCATTTGAATGGTGTGAACACCACGGGCATTCGTAACGATTACTTGACGCTGTGAAAGCTCATCTAAAGGCAGCTTATCAACGCCTGCTGATATCGTTTGTACCCACTTCAGATTCGTTGCTCGTGAGAGGAGATCAGGGTGCAAGCGACCTGCTGTAAGTAGAACATCGGCACTCGGTAGCAGCTCAGCTGCTTCTTTGGTGGAGGAAAACCAATGGAAATGACAGCGTTCCTTTAAGTCATGGGGCATTTGCTCATGCATAGAAGTTAAATCCATGCCTGTCATAGCGACAATATTTAACATGTCATCACATCCTTTTGTTAATCGAAATGAATACCTACTATGATAAATGATATGGAAACCGAAAGTAAACTCGAGCCCTGCATGAAAATACCCCGAGAGCGTAATGCGCTCTCGGGGTAATGTTAATAGTTTACATTAGCCGTGTAGTTATTGTTTGCATTCCATAATAGATACTCGTTCACGCCGTTGTCTTTCAGGGCACGAATTTGCTCATCTAATTCATGCTTGCCGTATTTAATATATCCAGGCACCCATGATGCTGTGAAATCCTGTATCCAAGGACGAATAACCGGCTTCCAGCCCTTCTTATCAATGGCTTCCAGCTTCTTATTCGTATCCTTGGAAGCACCATTGATTGTAGCGTACGGTGCAGCATCAGGGACCTTGGAACCGAACCAGCCTGTGCTGTAATGGCTTGGGTAAATCATCGGAGCAATAACGTCGACATTCTGCGAGATTTTCTCGAAATCTTGACCAATCCCTTCAGCAGCAGGGACAGAAGCCGCATAGCCGAATATATCGACAGAAACGCGTACGCCTAGAGGTGATAATTGTTCTCTGGCATATTTCACGAATGAAGAGACCGCATCAATCCGTGAACGCTCATCTTTGGTATATTTGAGAATATCTGCTCTTTTCTCAAAGCCCTCAGGGAAACGGACATAATCGAATTGAATTTCTTTAAAGCCAGCTTTGACAGCTTCCTTGGCAACGGCAATATTGTAATCCCAAACTTCTTTGTTATACGGATTGACGAAGCTATCTGGTGGGTTCTTACCGTTCCCCCACACGGTGCCATCTGGATTGATGAAAGATAATTCCGGTTTCTTCTTGGCAAGAATGGTGTCTTTGAAGACGACAATACGTGCAATTGGATAAATGTTATGCTCTTGCAGTGTTGTCATAAGGCCGGGCATATTGCCAATGATTTTCTGAGTTGTTTCCATCGCATCAAGCTCGGCATTCCCGGTTTCCCAAGTAATGTAGCCCCAGTCATCCTTCACATCAATAACCATCGCGTTCAAATCGGTATCATCAAGCAGCTTTACAAGCGTATTAAGTCGCGAACCACCTGCACTATGAGCAGTGGAGTAGATCCCTTTAACAACAGGGGCATCCTTCTGTGGATCTATCTTGTTGACAGGTGCGAGTGGATCCGTCTCTTCCGTAGGCGTAGCAGGTGGTGTTACAGGTTGAACGATAGCTACAGCGTTCTTCGCATCGAGCGAAGCCTGTACAAGCTGTTCAAAGCTTGCCTCGGGGTTTGCGGCCGTAACATTACCCCAAATGAGGGCAAGTGAAGCGAGTAATATTTCCATGATGTATAAGTCCACTCCAATCCTTGTTTCTAGCTTTCATTATAAGGCAAGCGGGAAACTACGCACAGAGGAAATTTGTAGGCTTTTGTAGAACCTTGTATGAGCATTTTGACGCATGTGGAGTAAGCCGTTTGTAGGGTGAGAAATCAAAAACACCCAGAAGCTTGGCCTCCGGGTGTTTAGACTTACTTATTAACTTGTCCTGAGTCACTTTTCGATACTTCAGGGTTAACTTCTTTCCGTGCGATAGTGGGTTGATCATCCGTCGATGAGTTGTTGCCGTTCCCATTTGTTGCATCTTTGAACTCGCGGAACATTTTGCCAAAACCCCGACCAAGCTCAGGCAGTTTATTAGGCCCAAACAAAAGCAGGGCAACGATCGCAATTAGAATGATGTGCCAAGGAGATAGAGCTCCCATTCCAGACACCTCCAGTAAAATTTAAGTTATCTTCAGTATATCATGGACTTATCATAACCCATATAGCCTATTTATTACAATTTTAATAATATTGTCACGGATGGATGCAAAAAAAGACACCCTCAATGGTACAGGGTGTCCTTATGATGTTCCGAAATGCTGAATTGAATAATTTCCATGACATCTTCCGCTGCGAGTGCCTCTATACCGAACCGTAGGACGATCTCGGATTCCAACTCATAGCTGGTTAAAGAGGGATACAACTCGGGCGTTAATTTCATTACAATCCTGGATAATTTGACTGTCTCCACAAGCATCACCCTTCCAATCAGAAGATTAGAATAAGAACTACGCCTGAACCTACCATCGATGAAAACCAGAACTATATGAAATTACATTCATTATAACACAATTCAAACTGGAATAAAGGGGCAAATGGCTGATTTCTCACTTGGGCTTTCGAAATTCCCCTACAACACCAACTGTTTCCACAATATTCACGAACGCTTTCGGGTCAATCTCTTTAATAATTCGCTTTAATTCTACGAGCTCATAGCGCGTCGTAACCGTCATAAGCATATCATGCTGCTGTTTCGTATACGCACCTTCCGTTTTAATTAAAGTGACACCGCGGGGGATCATAAGCAGTTTATTAATGATGGCGTCCTTTTGTTTGGTAACAATGAACGCGGTTACTTTAATATGGCGGATATGTATCATATCTACAGTTTTCCCGCTAATAAAAATAGCTAACATTGAAAATAACGCGAGGTCCCAATTATCTTTAAAATAGCCGAGCGCGACGATGACGATACCGTTCATCGAAGAAAGGATAGTTCCAAGAGGGAAGTCGTATTTCCGGGTTAAGATCAGGCCGACAATGTCAAACCCGCCGCTGGAGCCGCCGATGCGAAGCGTGATACCGCTGCCGATACCGATAAGTACGCCGCCAAAAACAGCACCTAACATGGGATCTTGGGCAACGAAGTTCGTGGGAATAATTTGCATCATCCAAGTTGTTAAGACAACGGATACAACACTAATCATTATGAAACGTTTACCAATCGAAACAAGTCCCCAAATCATCAATGGCATGTTAAACAATAAGTAAAGAAATCCAATATTGTAGTCTGTAAAATAACCAATAATCATAGCAATTCCGGAAACTCCGCCGCTAAGCAGCTGATGGGGAATGAGAAACATATTGAAGCCGACTGCGACAAGCAGTGCGCCAACTAGAATGATTAGAACATCTAGCGCCTTTTTCAAAACAAATCACCTCTAAAATAGTATGCAGCATATTGCAAGTATAATTCATTCTTATAAAACTGCAATCATTATTTAACAAGTGGACAAATAAAAAAACGCATAAAAAAAGCTGTGTCCAAGATAGGGACAACAGCTTTAGTACAGGATTTATCGGCGCTTGAACGAGCCTGTTTTTTTGGTTGTGCTTGGCTTGCTAGTCGTTGGCTTCGTTACTTTATTTGGTGTTGAACCATCATTCTTACGGGCAGTGGAAGAACTTCCAGCGCTCGGATTTGCTGCGCCACTCGTAAATCCGCCCGTTCGATCGGACGTAGTTGGCTTCGTCTCCTTGGAGGAACCTGCCGCGGGTTTAGTCGTTGTTCCCGTTCCGGCATTGTAAGTCGGTGTTTTCGTGTAGCCGCGATAGTCATAGGAACCTTTTTTGCTATACCAGCCTCCACCAAATAAGGATTGAAGCAAGGTGGCTGTCAAGTAGCCTTGTAAGAATGAGGAATCGTAATGGCTCTTGGCATACTCGATACTATCTAGTTGAACTAATGTATTGTTATTATCGGCTGGATCCTTCTGGATATTGATTACCTTGTCCTTATAAACAAGGAACATTTGATCCTCAGATTCCTTACTCTTCTCTTTGGGGGTTTCTTTGGCAGCTAGTTCACTCGCGACAGTTGGCACGTTCTTGCCTTCAACCGAGTAAACCTTGGACATATTGCTTCCCTTGCCATCAACGCTTACTAATGGATATTCATCTTTGATATAACGCCCAGCGTCAGCGCCACATGCGGTTAGAAGAGCGATAATTAGTAAGAAAGAAAGCCATGAAGTCCATCTCTTCATTTTCTAGTAGTCCTCCTTTCAGGGTACATCCGAAACCTGTTTCAATGATAACATAGGTTCGTCTAAGGCGTCGATTTCAAAAATTTAATTTGATTGCCTGGTGTGCGCTCACCCTCTAGGGCAACGAATTTACCATCCTGCCATTGAAGGAAAAAGAAGCGCTGATCCGGTCCGAAATATCGCCAGAAGATGATATCATCCCCACTGCGGAAATCCGTGTTGCCTTCTGTTCGCGAGACATCGTTCCGATGGGATTCCAAGTCGAAAGTGACATCTCCATCCAACTCTAAGCGAGTAGGCACATCATTCGGATCATCTAAAGCTCCTTCAATAAAGCTGCACAAGAAGCAGTCATAGGTTCTGCCTTTTTCCACAATCAAACACTGAATATTTTTGCCGCTTTGTAGATAATAAGCATAGCGATGTGGCGCAAAGCCGCGGTCAAAATAAATGACTTTACCGGAGATCACATATTCCTCTAAGTCTACATTAACAATATCACCAACGCGTGAATCTTCAAGCGGATTACCGGTCGATGCGGTTGTTGGTACTTGCTTTTGACTGCGAAGAATGTTGCTGACACGTTTGAAAATGGACATAAGAAACTCTCCTCTGTACGATTCCGTTTTATTGTTCTCCCCATTAATACGAGTTACTTATTCAATCGGTTTCGTTCGATTCGTTAAAAGAAGCCACTGGCAATGTAGGTATCACTTGTGCTATAATATTTTAGATGTTCTTAAGGGCGGCCAGTTGGATCATGGAAGATGACGAATCGAAAGTGTATTCCACCAAGAAACTATAGAGACGGATAGGAAGTCGTACTTAAGGGTAAAAAAGATACAAGGCATTAGCCTGCCCTGTACAAAAGGAGATTGAATTTATTTGAAAACATTTCAGGAGTTTGGTTTAGACGCATCGGTACTACGTGCGATTACGGAAATGGGCTTTGAAGAGTCCACACCAATTCAAGAGAAAACAATACCATTGGCCATGGATGGCCGTGATTTGATCGGGCAAGCACAAACAGGAACAGGGAAAACAGCAGCGTTCGGTATTCCTTTGGTTAACAAGATCGATGTAAAAGAAGAACGTATTTCAGCGTTAATTATGTGTCCAACACGGGAACTTGCCATTCAGGTTGCGGAAGAGATTGAAAAACTCGGCCGTTTCAAAGGCATTCGTTCTTTGCCAATTTACGGTGGACAGGATATCGTGAAACAAATTCGCGCTTTGAAGAAGAAGCCGCAAATCATTATCGGTACGCCGGGTCGTCTTCTTGACCATATTAACCGTAAAACGATTAAGCTTGATGATGTTAAAACGGTTATTTTGGATGAAGCGGATGAAATGCTTGACATGGGCTTCATGGATGATATCCAATCCATTCTTAAACTAGTTCCAGCTGAGCGTCACACGATGTTGTTCTCTGCAACAATGCCGACGAACATTCAGAAATTGGCTCAACAATTCCTTACGAATCCAGAACACGTTTCGGTCATCCCGAAACAAGTTAGTGCTCCTTTGATCGAGCAAGCTTACATTGAATTGCATGAGAAACAAAAGTTTGAAGCTCTAAGTCGTTTGATCGACATGGAAGCACCGGATCTAGCTATTATCTTCGGTCGTACAAAGCGTCGGGTAGATGAGTTGGCAGAAGCTCTTCAAAAAAGAGGGTATGCTGCTGAGGGTCTTCACGGTGACTTGTCCCAAAATCAACGTGATAACGTAATGAGAAAATTCCGTGACGGCAGTATCGATGTGCTTGTTGCAACTGACGTTGCAGCACGTGGACTAGATGTATCTGGTGTTACACACGTTATTAACTTTGACCTTCCGCAAGATCCAGAAAGCTACGTTCACCGTATCGGCCGTACAGGCCGTGCAGGTAAAGAAGGTACAGCTTGGACTTTCGTTACGCCAAGAGAAATCGATCACCTTCACTTTATCGAGAAGGTTACGCGTCATAAAATCAACAAAAAACCTTTACCTAGCGTAGCGGAAGCTGTTGAAGGTAAACAAAAAATGACAGCTGAGCGTATTTTGGATATGCTTCAAAAAGAAGAGCATTCCGAATTTAAAGGCCTAGCTATTCAATTGCTTGAGCAATACGATTCCGTAAACTTGCTTGCAGCAGCGATGAAGCTTCTTACAGGTGATAAGAAAGATTTGAATATTGAATTAACACCAGAAGATCCGATTCGTGCAAGAAAGAAAAAATTCGACGTTCGCAGCTCAGGTAGACGTGTTGGCGGTGGATACGGTTCAGGATCAGGTTCAAGCGATCGTCGTCAAGGCGGCGGTGGATACGGCGGATCAGGTTCAGGATCAGGTAATTCCTCCAGCGGTGGCTCACGTTACCCGCGTAAGGATAGCAGAGATTATGGTTCAAACAGAGAAGGCGGAAGCAGCTCATCATCGAGAACTCGTGAGTACGGAAGCAATAACTCCGGAAACCGTGATCGTTCCAGAGCGCCGCGCAAAAGTGAAGATACAATTGTAAGCAAATAAAATGTTGCATTAAAAAGGCGGAGATCCTTAGGATCTCCGCCTTTTTTGCAAGTTTATATAGAATTAGAGTACGAAAGAGCTAGTGATGATAACTAACAAGATAAATAGCACCAAAATTGCACCTGCGGATGTTCCAACTGGATGAGACATAGTATCAACCTCCTGAATAAAGATATGGGGGCGGTGCGACTAGACACTACTATATTATGTAAAAGTACCTATAACGACTAGACGTCTACCTATATGATGAAAAATAGGCTATAATTAAGGTTATATACAATAAGACAGGCTTATCGCCATGTCAGAGCAAACAAACAACGTAGAAAGTTTCCAGAAGGAAACGCTAAGGAGGAAGCAGTTTTGGAGTTTAAGGGAGTTATGGGAGGACTGTACAGAATATCAGAGTGGATTATGCGGCTCTCCGTTATTAATTTGCTTTGGATGCTTTGCTCAATTCCGGTATTCTTTTTCCTCTTTATGGGGTTGGTAAGCCAAACACCGGACGCGTTGAAAGCTACGCTGCCGATTCTTGCAATTTTGGCACCGTTTACTTTATTTCCCGCGACGACTGCTATGTTTGCAGTAGCTAGGAAATGGGTGACCGGCGAAGAAGATGTACCTTTGTTAAAAACATTTTTCCGTGGATACAAAGAAAACTACCTGCAAAGCATGTTGGGCGGTATTTTCTTTGTTTTAATCTTCGTGATTATTGCTGTGAACTATTTCTTTTACTTGAAGCAAGGCAGCTCTTTGAAGGTACTAGCCGTCCTGTTTATTGCCTTCACGGTTATCATGATTATTGCTTTGTTTAATTTTTTCTCCATTATCGTTCATTTGCACATGAAGATTTTTCAAATTGTTAAAAATTCAATTTTGATTACAATTGGTAATCCGATCAATTCGATTGTTCTGCTCATTTGTAATGGTGTTATTGTTTATATTTGTTTAACGAAGTTCAATTTCTTCTTAGTTGTTTTCTTCATGGGAGCTATTGTTGCAACATTCTCGTTCTGGCAGTTTAACAGAAGCTTTACGAAGATTCAAACCAAGCAGCAGGAGCTAGAAGAGAAGGAACAACAGAAACTGGCTGAATCGGAAGCGGCTGAAAAGGGCGAAGATGAGCTTCTAGAAACCAATTCTCCGATTAGCTTGCATAAAAAAGATGAGAATGACAAGACTAAAGACTAATCCTGCCAGTTGATAATCAGCGAGGTTGGATCTATAATAAGAAAACAGAAGAAATCTGCGATGCTCGTAACGGTTTTAAGTTGTTTTAAACCAATGACTGTTTCTAGGGAGACCTATATTGAAGTGTGGCTGACATGCCCTCGAAAGGGGACCTCAAATACACCTCTGCGGACACCCACCTGCGAGAGCGGGTTTGAAGCACCAAAACCGGACGGCATAGGCGGGTTTCTTCGAATAAAAAAGAGGTTGAACAGGTGTATTACCTGCTCAACCTCTTTTTTTGTTCAGTTATCAGATAGCTCCGCAAGATCCGTTAACTGATGGAATGTGCTTTGCAGTGTAGGGTACAGGCTGCGATACACGTTATAATAGGCTTCATATTTCTGCTGATTTTGGGTGTTAGGCTCTACGCGATCTGTAACGTGAATCCAATCTTCGCACAGTTTGGTAATATCGACTTGCAAGACGCCTGAAGCAGCCATTATTGCGGCGCCATAAGCTGGGCCATCGGTGGAATTAACAGTGACAACTGGAATTCCGAAAATGTCAGCAATCATTTGACGCCAGAATCGGCTCCGAGCTCCTCCGCCATTAACGCGAAGCTCAGTTACTTCAATGCCGGATTCGCGAATCAATTCCATAGAGTCGCGAAGACCGAAGGTGATGCCCTCGAGAACAGCGCGGGTTAAATGTGCTTTCCCATGTCTAAGATTGAGTCCGATGAATGCGCCGCGTGCCTTCGGATCCGGATGCGGCGTCCGCTCACCAGATAAGTAAGGAAGGAACAATAAGCCTTCGCTTCCAAGTGGAGCCGTAGCAGCTTCAGCTGTTAGAATCTCGTACACATCTTTGCCTTCTTGCTGCGCGCGTGCAAGCTCTTCGCTCGCAAAGTGATTACGCCACCACTGGAACGAGCCGCCAGCCGCGAGCATGACACCCATGCGGTGCCACTTGCCTGGCACGCCGTGACAGAAGGAATGAAGTCGGTACGCTTCATCCACTTGATATGAGTCGTCGTGGACGAAGACGACACCTGACGTGCCGAGCGCCACCGAGGCGATGCCTTGGCGGACGACGCCAACACCAACGGCGCCACAGGCTTGATCTCCGCCGCCGACGACGATCGGCGTGCCTGGGGCTAGGCCGGTAAGAACTGCTGCTTCAGGCAGCAGGTGCCCGGCAATGTCGCCAGACTCATAGAGCGGCGGCAGCCATTCGAGCGGGATCTCTAACCGCTCAGCAACGGTTTGAGACCAGCTGCGATGGGCTACATCGAGCAGCAGCGTGCCGCTGGCGTCGGCCATGTCCATGCCGAACGCTCCCGTCAGGCGCAACCTGACGTAATCCTTCGGCAGCAGGAGATGCCGAACGCGGGAGTAGTTCTCCGGCTCATGCTGCCGGAGCCATAGGAGCTTGGGTGCGGTGAAGCCGGTCAGCGCCCGATTGCCTGTGAGGCGTCCGAGCTCGGCTTCGCCGACGGTCGCTTCGATGTAGGCACACTGCTCCGCGGTGCGCTGGTCGCACCAGAGCAGCGCAGGCCGGATGACCTGCTGCGCCTCATCAAGGAAGACCGAGCCGTGCATCTGGCCGGAGAAGCCAACGCCTGCTACGGCATCGCCAGATACGCCAGTGCTGGCCAGGAGCCCTTGAATGCCTGCGATGGTGGCGTTCCACCAATCTTCAGGATGTTGCTCGGCCCAACCTGGATGGGGTTGTTGCAGCGGATATTCAACGGAATGTGAGCCGATAACTGTACCGGCTTTATCGACTAGAATACATTTAATTGCAGATGTACCTAAATCTAAACCCATAAAATAAGACATGAGGATCACCCTTTATAATGAAGTATGGTCATTGCTTCGATATTCTTTGTTTGTTTATTGAATATACAAAGATAACTTAATCAATGTATTCGCCCATAGCTTCAAATATCCTTCTTTTTCTCTGATTTTTCTGCATTGAATTTTTGGTGAGAATGGCTTGCTTGCAATAACTAGTCCCAAATCTTGCCTTAGGGAAAAATAATTTCATTGGAACATAATTGTTTACCTGTAGCATAAGATGAGGATATGTAGTATACTTCAATTAAAAGTTTCCTTAGAACAACATTATTGGTCTTGCGAAAGAAGGGAAGAACGATGGAAGTTGCAATGAAAAAACCGGATCAGGAACCGAACGGATGGCGGAAAGATTCCTCCATGCCAAGTCTACCTGAAGTTCATCATAGTATGAAAGTACCTAAAAAGGCAGGGTTTTTCCGAAAGCTTCTAGCTTTCGTGGGACCTGGATATCTCGTAGCTGTTGGATATATGGATCCAGGAAACTGGGCGACGGATTTGGCGGGCGGTTCACAATTTGGATATACCCTGCTTTCAGTTATATTAATTTCTAATTTAATGGCCATTCTCCTACAGGCTTTATCCGGTCGTCTAGGTATCGTGACAGGTCGAGATTTAGCGCAGGCGTGCCGTGATCATTATAGTAAGCCCGTTTCTTATGCGCTTTGGTTTTTATGCGAGCTTGCCATAGCTGCATGTGACTTAGCTGAGGTTATTGGGGCCGCGATTGCGTTGCAATTACTTTTCGGTTTACCGCTCATCTATGGCGTTATTCTGACTTCACTCGATGTTCTCTTGGTGCTAATGCTCCAGAAGAGGGGCTTCCGTTACATTGAAGCAATGGTCATTAGTTTAATCGTACTAATTATGGTGTGTTTCATCATGGAACTTATTTTCTCTCAACCAGAATTTGCTGCAGTGGCAGCAGGCTTTATTCCTACAACTGAAATTGTAACGAATCCAGCTATGTTATATATTGCACTTGGTATTCTAGGTGCGACCGTGATGCCGCATAATTTATATTTGCACTCATCCATTGTTCAGACGCGTCAAATTGAACCAACGATCGAAGGGAAACGCGAAGCGATTAAATTCTCGACAATCGATTCAACCGTTGCCTTAATGCTCGCGTTATTCGTTAACGCGGCGATCCTCATTCTTTCAGCGGCAGCCTTTCATTCAGCTGGGAAAGAAGTTGCGGAAATTCAAGATGCGTATCATCTTCTTGGGCCGATGTTAGGTACTGGAGCAGCAAGTATATTGTTCGCAGTCGCCCTCTTAGCATCAGGTCAAAACTCAACGCTAACCGGAACACTAGCTGGACAGATCGTCATGGAAGGCTTCCTAAATATCCGATTAACGCCTTGGCTGCGTCGGTTAATTACACGCTTGATTGCAATTATACCTGCGGTTATCGTGATTGGTATTTATGGGGAAAGCGGAGCAACGGATTTGCTCATTCTAAGTCAGGTTATTTTATCCTTACAACTATCTTTTGCAGTGATCCCGCTTGTTACTTTCACATCGGATCGTAAAAAGATGGGTGAGCTGGTTATTCCGAAGTGGATGGCGATTTTAAGCTGGTTTGTAGCCATTGTAATTGCAGGGTTAAATGCCTATCTGTTATATAGTACATTTTTTGGATAATCGAATAGATCACATGCGAAAATCGGGGGCGTAATCCTCCGATTTTCAATTTCCTCTTTTTCTAAAGGCTAATCAATGGTATTATAGAGAATAGTGTTGAAATGGCAAGTGGTCTACATGCACTTCATTGAAGGGGGAAAGGGCTTTTGCTAAAGAGAACTTTAATCGGATTAGTACGTAGTCATGAAACGACAGGGGAAAAAGCCAGAGATCCTTTACTCAAAACTAGATATTTTAAGCTGCCGAAAGAGCAGGTTTGGGAAGAGGTAACGGCTGTATTGAAGAAAACGCCGGGGTACAAGCTACTTCACGAGGTTCCGAATGTGGGAGAAATCCTTGCTGAGCGTAGAACAGTGACTGGGAGAACCCAAGACGTAACATTGACGTTGTTTGCCATAAATCCTGTGAAAACGGCTGTTGATATTTATTCAGCTTCACGTGGGTCCATGGGGGACCTTGGTTCCAATTATCGTACAATTCTAGATATTTATAAACAATTAGACCGTAAGCTTGCTTCATATAAAATCGATGGATAACAAAAACAGCAGGGAAGCTTGGCCTCCTTGCTGTTTTATTTGTGTGTATTAAACTAATTTTTTAACAGCTTCAACAGCTGCTTCATAGTTAGGGTGAGCTGTCATTTCGCCAAGGTACTCAACGTATTGAACAGTGTCATTAGCGTCGATTACGAAAATAGCGCGCATATCCAATTGAATTTCTTTGATCAATACGCCATAAGCTTCGCCAAAGGATTTTGTTTTGTAATCGGACAACGTGATCACTTTGTCGATACCTGCAGCGCCGCACCAGCGAGCTTGTGCGAAAGGAAGATCAACACTGATTGTAAGAACAGCAACATTCTCGCCAAGGCCAGCTGCTTCTTCGTTGAAACGACGTGTTTGTGCGTCACAAACGCCAGTATCCAAAGAAGGAACTACAGAGATCAATTTCACTTTACCTGCATAATCAGCAAGTGTTACTTGTGTCATCAAATCTTTGTTAACTGTGAAATTTGGGGCTTTGTCACCCACTTTGATTTCGGGTCCTACCAAAGTGATAGGATTGCTTTTCAGGGTAGCAACACCAGTGCGTTCTTGTGCCATTGAATTATTTCCTCCTTTATTATCCATGCTAAATAACAACTCACTTATTATAAGCTTTTTCCAGATAAGTTGTCCAATTGTTGCTGTAGGGCTATAATCGGAGTCAAAGAACGGATTTTGTTTCGTCATCATGTAGTTAAGTCGGGGGATTTACTCACGTGGAATTAAGACAATTGCAATATTTTGTGAAAGTAGCGAGGAAACAACATGTGACCCAAGCAGCGGAAGAGCTGCACGTGGCGCAGTCTGCAGTTAGCCGACAAATTCATTTGCTGGAAGAAGAGCTCGGCGTTGATTTATTTGTGCAAAAGGGGCGGAATTTACATCTGACCTCTGTTGGTCATCTATTTCTAAGTCGAGTTGAAGGCATTCTAACTGACTTGGAGCGCGCTGTTGGCGAAATTCATGAATTTCTTGATCCAGAAGCAGGAGAGATTCGTATTGGATTCCCACATAGTTTAGTCATTAATTTACTTCCTGCGGTTGTTGCGGCTTTTAAGAAAAATCATCCGAATGTGAAGTTTAGATTGCGTCAAGGTACATACACCTCATTGATTCGTGATGTTTCGAGAGGGGAGATCGACCTCGCCTTTATTTCACCCTTTCCAGAATCACATGAGCATGTGACGGGTGAGATTCTATTAACGGAAGAGTTGTTCGCCATTATTCCTTCCAATCATATTCTCGCGGACTATACCTCGATTCGACTCGAGCAATTAAAGAATGAGCCCTTTGTTATGTTTAGTGAAGAATACACGCTTCGAACAATCGTGATGGAGGCTTGTCACAAGGCAGGATTCGTGCCGAAAATTGAGTTCGAGGGTGAAGAGACAGATACGATTCGAGGTCTTGTTGCCGCGGGTATGGGAGTCAGCTTGCTTCCGTCGATGGCTTTATTGGAAGGTGGGCAAATGCAACCAGTCAAGATTCGTGTTACGGATCCTCAGGTTACGAGGACGGTTGGGTTAATTTGTCGCAAAGGTGTGAAGCTGCCGCTGGTGGCTGAAGTGTTCCGACGTTTCCTAAATGAATATTTCAAATGAGAAAAGCTCTCCCAACAGGTGCCTTAGCAACTTGAAATGGGAGAGCTTTTTATTGTTAATCGTTGTTATTACGACCATTGAAAATCATGATGTATTTCAGAAGCTCAAGCACTGAGATCAACGCAGCGGCAACATAGGTTAGCGCGGCAGCATTCAAAACTTTAGCCACACCACGTTCTTCTTCATTAGAGATGAAGCCGTGTGCTACCATTTCATTGCGAGCTCTGGTGCTGGCGTTAAATTCAACGGGTAACGTAACTAATTGAAAAGCTACGGCTACGGCGAAGAAAATAATACCGATTTCAAGCAGCCAAGGAATCTGTTGAAAAATGAATCCTGCTATGATAAGGATTGGAGCCACGCCAGAGGCGAAATTAACAACAGGAAACATGCGATGTCTTGCAACCAACATAGGATAGTGAACTTGATGTTGAATTGCATGACCTACTTCATGACAGGCAACAGACACGGCTGAGATGGAGCTTTGGAAGTAGACGGGCTCCGATAACCGTACTGTACGTGCCATTGGATCGTAGTGGTCTGTCAACGTGCCTGGTACTGCTTCGACAGGCACCTCATAAAGACCGTTGGCATCTAACATCCTTCTTGCTGCTTCGGCACCCGTCATACGAGAGTACACCGGAACGCTAGACCACTTCTTGAAAGTCCCGCGCACTCGGAATGAAGCCCACATGGAAAGGGCGAACGCAATAATAATTAGAATATCCATCGGGTAATGAAACATAGGGCACTCCTCCGTAATTCAATTATGAGAACGGATTTTTACCTAGAAGAACAATAAGTGCTTCAATGCACGCTGCGGTCGGTTGTGTTAGGATGTGATACAGCTTTTTCAACTGTTTAGGCTTTAATTGCTGAACGAGCGGGCTCAGCTCCTTGGCTTCCTTCATTAATTGTTCAAGATGAAGTTGAAGGGATGTGAGCTTATCTGTCACTGTATCGTCGGAGGACACTTTACTCCATTGTTGTAAATTTACTTTGATTTCCTCTAAGGTATATTTCTCGTTCTTCATTGATTCAATACGCTTCAGTCGATGCAAAGTTTCATCGCTGTATAGTCGGTAGTTCGTTTCCGATCTCTTCTCTGGTTCAATTAAGCTCAGCTTGGTGTAGTAATCAATGGTACGAGGGCTGACATCAGCAAGCTTAGCGAGCTCTCCGATTTTGTAAAGCTTCTCATTCCCCATGCTAAATTCACCTCTACTCCAATGGTTTGAATTTCTTTCTTCTATATATAAACATGATAACTGATTGCAAACCGTACAGTCAAACGTGATACTTCGGAAAGCTGACATCGGAAAATGATGTAAATCGCGTGAATAAAGAACGCATATGAGGCTAAACACGAATTATGCCTGTTTCATGTCAGGTTATTTTTCGCTTTTTTCAATTTTTTGATGAAATTCCTATTGTCAAACCCAAATAACCTGTATATAATGACATTAAGAGTTTCATTACATGTTACTTAATCTAACATTAAAGGAAGTGGTCGTATGGTTAAGAAAATGTTGTTAGCTTTCGGTCTTATGTCATTATTGTTCCCTACACTCGCATTTGCAGCGGATGAGGCAACGGTACCACAATTACAGAGTGCAATTGATGCAGTGTGGGTTATGTTAGCAGCAATCTTAGTCATTTTCATGCAAGCTGGTTTTGCACTTTTAGAAGCGGGATCAACTAGAATGAAAAATGCCGGTCACGTAGCCGGTAAAACGATTTTAACTTTCGGATTATGTGCCATTGCATTCTGGGCTGTAGGTTTCGGTTTCGCCTTCGGTGATGGAAATGCATTCTTCGGAGAAACGGGCTTCTTCGTAACAGGTTTAGAAGATCAAGCTGCTGCAGCATTCGGATCTCTATCCTTCTCTGATGTGCCAATCGGCATTAAATTTTTGTTCCAATTAGCTTTCGCTGGTGTCTCCCTTGCAATCGCTTGGGGCGGATTCGCAGAAAGAGCGAAACTTCCAGTTTACTTCATCTTCGGAATTTTGTTCACAGTCATTATCTATCCAATCGTAGCGCACTGGGTATGGGGCGGCGGCTGGTTGAGCAAATTGGGTATGCAAGATTTCGCGGGCTCAACGGTAGTTCATTTACAAGGTGCGACAGCAGCTTTGGTTGCAACGATCTTGCTTAAACCGCGTATTGGCAAATATAATAAAGATAAAACGCCAAACTTGATTCCTGGTCACAACCAAGTATTGTCTGTACTCGGTGTTATCATTCTTTGGATCGGTTGGTTCGGTTTCAACCCAGGTAGTACGCTAAGTGCAATGGGCGACGGATTCTTCGGTTACATCGCGTTGACTACGAACATGGCTGCTGCGGCAGGTGCAGTTGCGGCGCTAGTGATCTCTTGGATGTACTTTGGTAAAGCGGATATTCCTAGTATGTTGAATGGTGTTCTGGCTGCACTTGTTGCCATCACGGCTGCATGTGCGTTCGTAGACGCTTGGGCTGCTCTTGTAATTGGTGCAGTAGCTGGTATCGTAACATTCTTCACGGCACAATGGTTCGAAAGAGCTGGAATCGACGATCCGATCTATGCTTTCTCTGTACACGGTATCGCTGGTATCTGGGGTACATTATCCACTGGTTTGTTCGCAACGCCTGAGCTTTCAGCTAAGGTAGGAGTCGGTGGTGCAGGTTTATTTTACGGCGGTGGCTTCCACCAACTAGGTGTTCAAGCGTTAGGTCTTGCAGGAGCTCTAGCATTCGTACTTGTTCTTTCCTTCATTATTCTAGGCATTCTTAAAGCTACTATTGGTCTTCGTGTTACAGAAGAAGAAGAAATCATTGGTCTGGATCTGTCTGAGCATGGTTCATACGGATATCCTGAGCAAATGAAAAAAGCAGCTCAAAACGGCGTGTCCGTTTAATAACACATATACTTTCTACTAGAGCAAAGGGGATGCAACATGAACCATCTCTCAATGGAACGGATCCTGGAACGCATTTATCAATCGGAGCAATTCGAAGAGATGCGTAAAACCAGAGATCAGGTGCATGAGATGTTTCGGGAGCATCTCCTTTTTTCCAATACTTCTGAAATAGGACAGCAAATCAATCAAGTACATGATGCGTTGATTCAGAGAACGGCTCAGCTAGCTGAGCATTTACTTGAGGATGAAGGTTACGGGAAGCCGCCTGTCGCCTATGCTTTTATTCTATTGGGCAGTGGTGGTAGAAGGGAACAGACACTCTGGAGTGATCAAGACAACGCACTTATTTATGAGGAAAGTGAAACGCATACGCAAGAAGAAATAAATGCCTATTTTGAAAAGCTTACTTCGTATATTCTTCGCGGCTTGGATGTGTTAGGTTACCCGCCCTGTGAAGGGAATGTCATTTCGAGCAATCCGCAATGGCGAAAGTCGCTGCATGGATACACGGAGATGATGAATGGCTGGTTTATGGAACCGGATTGGGAAAATGTGCGATATCTGCTCATTTTGGCGGATTTGCGTTGTATTTATGGTTCCGAGGCATTGGTAAAGAAGTTGAAAGAAGCATTTCTTACTTATGTCCAGGAGCATCCTAGTATCTTGAAATATTTGCTATCGAATACGTTACATCACAAAATTTCGTTAGGTGTATTTAGAAATTTAATTACAGAGAGATATGGCGAAGATGCGGGTGGATTTGACATCAAATATGGCGCTTATATTCCGATTGTAAACGGGGTTCGACTGCTTGCTATTCAAGCAGGGATTCTGGCTACTTCTACATTAGAACGAATTAAGCAGTTAAAGACCAACGCTGTCGTGTCAGAGCAACTGGCAAGTGATTGGGAAATCGCTTTTTCTATCGCGCTACAGCTTAGAGGTACGACTCCTTTCCAGTTAGATGAAGAGAAATATACGACCAGGGGTAAACTTACTAGGGCTCAGCTAGACAAGGAAACTCGTATGCAATTAAAGCGATGTCTGCGGACGGGGATTGAATTGCAGAAATATGTCAGTAAATCCATTGGATCACACATAGAGAGAGAAAAAGGTTAGATAATCGGAATCGGAAATCACGTTTCATTTGTAGGGAGTGGTGACTGAAGTGAAAGATATGCGTCCAGCAGGTCGTATGTGGCATTTGTATAAGATGGGTGGATTGACGCCAGCTCTAACCTCGATGTTTGATGCACAAAGTGCGCAGCAAATGGCCTTCATTCGGTCGATGTTGAAAGAGCAACGGAAGGATTCTTTGTTTGAAATTCCCCTACATTCGATGGAAATCGTGGTGTTTGATCTTGAAACGACGGGCTTCTCTCCCTATAATGGTGATGAAATTATTTCATTCGGCGCTGTCTCTGTTATTGGTGGTGAGGTGCAGACGCAAGATACCTTTTATAAAATGGTAAACCCAAAGCGTAAGATACCAGATGAGATCGTGAAGCTCACGGGAATTACGAATGAAATGGCAAGTGATGCGCCTGATTTGATTGGTGTATTAAGTGATTTCTTGGAATTCGTTCAGCAGAAAATCCTAGTGGCACATGCGATTGGCCATGATAAAAACTTTTTGAACTCGGCCTTGTGGCGTACGTCAAAAGTTAGCTTATCCCATCGTGTCCTAGATATTATGATGATTGTGAAATGGCTCATGCCCAAACGGAAAAACTTAAGCTTGGACTCCCTTCTTCATGCTTATGACATTCCTGTTACCGTGCGTCACCATGCGCTTGAGGATGCGCTCATGACCGCACAGCTTTGGTCCCGATTCATGGAAGAAATAAGAGCTAGAGATGTGGATACGCTAGGCGATTTATATGCTTTATTAAGCCATCATTGACCGATGACAAACGAAAGTTTGTGATATGCGGTAGTGGTGGTTTTTTTTAGGCGATAGACCTGGAGGTCGGGATTTCCTGCGCGTTGTAAGGATAAGATCCAGTAAGTTGGCATCATGTGCCAGAGCGTTTGGAGATCCTCAGCTGAAGGGATGGGGGGCGCTGTAGGGTGTGAATGAAATAGACCAACAATCGGACGATTGCGATCACTTAGATAGGGAAGCATATCAATGGGATTAATGGCAAATTGCCGAGTTGGATGTATAGCAGTATTGAGCAAAGGGATAAAGGTATGTACATGAAGTTCCTCTGTCTGCAAGGAGGGGTCTTCTCCTAGCAGGATGCCACATGCTTCATTGGGGAGCGAATGCAAGCTGTGCAATACCATTTCGTCATATAACTTCTTAGGTAAATGTACGCTCACGATCGCTCCCGCCCCTCACATTGCATCGAATGAGGTTAGTATATCATGTTTGTTCTTTCAATTCTGCCTTCGGCTTAATGAAGAAATATACGAGGGCGAGCATGAGAATAGCTAATGAGGCGACTGTGATGAAGAGTGTCTTGTGTGAGATACTCATGAGCCAACCGAATAGGGGCGGGCCAAAGGCGACGCCAATAAAGCGTAAGCTATTATATAGCGAAGTGATCATACCGCGTTGCTCACGCTCGACCGACCCGGTTATGAGTGTGTTTAGGCAGGGGAGGAGGAGTCCTGTCCCAATCCCGCTTAGTGATAATAAGCCAATGAAGACATACAGGTTTCCATTAAGGAAGGTTGCTAATGCAAGTGATACGATCATGATGATGAGACCGATATTCATGAGCCAACGCATAAGCTTGCCATTTTGTTTTATTTTAGCTCCCGTGGTATAAGAGGTAATGACGAGGCAGAGTAAAGGAATGGCGAGGATAAGTCCTTTGCGAACGCCTTCGATGTTGTAGGGCTTTTCTTCCAAAATTTGCGAGAGATAGAAGAGTACGCCGAATAAAATAAATAGCGTGATGGAACCAGCGACAAAAGCGGGTAGCAGCCAGCGGCCTTTGCTCCTCAGGATGGTTTTGATTTGGTTCAAATATTGTTTAAGGGGTTCGGCCTCTTTCTCTTTGGCAGGTTCTTTGATCATAAAAATAACGGCAAGTAGAGCAAGCAAGCAAAAAAGTGGAAAGGCAAAAAAAGGCGCGAACCAAATTATTAACGCTAGTAGAGAGCCTAAAATAGGACTAACAACCTTTCCGATTCCGTTGGAGGCTTCGATGAGGCCGAGAGCTTTACTGGCTTTGGGACCTTTATAGATATCTCCTACTAGGGCCATAGCAATAGAGGCTGTACCTGCCGCTCCGAGGCCTTGTATAGCACGGGCAGTGATAAGTGTAGGGTACGAGTTCCAGACGGCGCCAAGCCCTGCGAGTATCCCCGCAGAACCGTATACAATGAGTGAAGGGATAATAACAGTTTTGCGGGTGAAGCGATCAGATAAGTAACCGGATACCGGAATGAAGATGCCTGCAGTAAGCGAAAATAGGGTTATGATAAGTGAGCTTTGGAAACGGGATATGCTCATTTTCTCTTGCAAATCAGGGAGGATTGGGACAAGTGTAGAATTGCCAAGAACAAGCACCAAAGGGATGGACGCAAGTGCGAGATATTGCCAAACGCTCCCTTTCTCGCCGGCGTCTGTCTTTTTTTTGTCAGACGTTTCTTCGTGTTCGTAAATATTCATTCTATCTACAGGTGCCTTACCTTTATGTTTGATGGCAGCGTGCTTCATAGGAACATTTCCTTTCATCGCAAAGAGTAGGATTACTTTTCCCTAATTGGATGAAAGCATACTTATCGATTGTTATGTTGGAATTTACGTCGAATTGGAGATAATATAGAGGGAGTGGAGGTTGATACTGTGAAGAAGAATCTCATCGCAATCGCTTTCGTCTTCGTATTGGCGGGCTTTGCGGTTTATCAAAATGTGCAGAATGAAAATAAACAAACCCTAATGCCAAGCGAGCAAGCGGCAAAGGTTAATTTCTTAGCTCCTTCTTTTACATTGCAAGGCTTAGATGGGAAGGATTATTCCGTTGGCGGGCCGCGTGAAAAGCCGATGTTTGTGAATTTTTGGGCATCCTGGTGTGGTCCTTGTGAGGAAGAAGCGCCTGATCTGGTGAATTTGTATAAAAAATATGAGGGGAAATTCGATCTTTATGCGGTGAATGTGACGCCTGGGGATAAAATGGACAATATTAAAAAATTCGTGGATACCTATGAGTATCCTTTCCCCGTGCTGCTCGATAAACAAGGGACGAATGCGGATACCTATAATGTTATTGCAATCCCCACGAGCTTTCTTATTGATAAAAATGGCGTGATTCGGGAAATCATCCATGTGCTTTCCCCGAAGGAGCTCGATAAGAAGATGGCGAATCTTTTGAAGGAAGAATGATGTGAAATAATAAAAGCTGCAAGAGAGCAATTCATGCTCTTGCAGCTTTTTCGTTTAAGTTCAATGATTCACTAAGCCTAAGCGTTCCTGTTGCTCTGTTTTTGCAGGCTCAACACGTTGTCTGCTGATTAAAGCATAACGCAAGCTGTCTACGAGAGCGTACCAACTCGCTTCGATGATATTAGTGGATACGCCAAGCGTATTCCAAGTTGATTTGAAGTCGGTTGATTCCATGAGAACACGAACCTTGCCGGCTGTTGCGTCCTTCTCGTCCAATACACGTACCTTATAGTCAGAAAGATGAACATTCTTAATATCAGGGTAATATTGAATGAGTGCTTTCCGTAAAGCATTATCTAAGGCATTTAAGGGACCGTTCCCTTCGGCCGCGGTGTAAATCGTTTCGCCGTGCACCTTCACTTTAACAATAGCTTCGGAAACGACTGAATGGTTAGGCGTTTTTTCAACGAGCATTTTGAAGGATTCGAGGGTGAAAATTTCTTCAAGTCCTTCGAACGCCTCACGTAACAGGAGTTCAAGCGTGGCATCGGCACCTTCGAATTGATAGCCCTGAYGCTCCATGTCCTTAATCTTCTCAATCACTTCTTTTGTCTTCTGGTGTTCTTTATTGAAATCCAAGTTAAGCTCTTGTGCTTTGACAAGTACGTTGCTTTGGCCTGCAAGCTCTGAAACAAGCACGCGTTGTTTATTTCCTACGAGCTCAGGCTTCGTATGTTCATACGTACTTGCATCCTTGAGGATAGCGGAGACATGAATGCCGCCTTTGTGAGCAAATGCCGCATTACCAACATAAGGTTGGTTAACTGGCATATGCATGTTGGCGATTTCGCTGACATATCTCGAAACGGATGTGAGTGATTTCAATTGATCCGTGGAGATCACATCATAGTTAAGTTTCAATTGTAAATTAGGGATAATCGAGCTCAGGTTGGCATTTCCACAGCGTTCACCGTAGCCGTTAATCGTCCCTTGGACTTGTCTAGCACCAGCTTGTACGGCAGCGAGCGAGTTAGCTACACCTAATTCACAATCGTTATGGGCGTGAATACCTACTGGTGTAGAGACGTGCTGCGTAACTGTCGTTACGATCGCTGTGATCTCATTAGGTAAGGATCCGCCATTCGTATCACAAAGCGTAATCCAATCAGCTCCAGCGTCTTGCGCCTTTTTGATTGTTTGCAGCGCATAGTCGGGATTATTTTTGTAGCCATCGAAGAAATGCTCAGCATCATAAATGACTTCCATCCCGCTGCTTTTTAGGAAGAGAACAGAGTCATAAATCATATTCAAATTTTCTTCAAGTGTCGTTTGAATGGCCGTAGTTACATGAAAGTCCCATGACTTACCGAAAATCGTTGCGACTGGAGCGCCTGATTCTACTAGTCTATTTAGGTTAATGTCGTCCGCGGCAATTGAATCTTTCCGTCTTGTGCTTCCGAACGCGGTAATTTTGGCATTGGTGAAAGTCATCGTGCGAGCCCGCTCAAAGAATTCAATGTCTTTGCTGTTGCTGCCCGGCCATCCGCCTTCAATATAATGAACCCCCAGCTCATCGAGCTTACGGGCGATTTTGATTTTATCCTCGACGGATAGGGAGATACCTTCTCCTTGAGTTCCGTCTCGCAGGGTGGTATCGAAGATTTTGACTGATGTTGGCATGGGTTCCTCCTTCAAAAGCTAGCAAAGTGACTTCGGTGTAAGTAATGTGTGTAGTTTCGCTTGCTTTAAAGCGCTAATGTATAATTTACGATTATAACATAAATGTTCAGCTAAAGACATCATAATGTGAAATCGCATTGACTTAAATGATTATTTTTTTGACAACTCAGGATGTATATGTTTCACTCGAGTAGAAGGCTCTGAAATTTGATTCACTAACACTGGGAGGGAAAGCATATGGTGTCCGTAGAGCATCATTATCCCAAGCAAGGCAGAGTCATTTTACATATTGATATGAATGCTTTCTACTGCTCTGTTCATGAAGCTGTAGAGCCTGACTTATATAAGGGAAAGCCTCTTGCTGTTGCAGGGAGTGTGGAGCTGCGTAAGGGGATCGTCGTTACTTCATCATATGCAGCGCGCTCATTAGGGATCAAAACAGGCATGCAAGTTAGGCAAGCGTTAAAAATATGTCCGGATCTCATCTTAATCAGACCTGACTTCGATCTCTATCGTAATTTCTCCAGGCGGTTCATGCAGATAGTCTATGGATATTCACCGATGGTAGAATCTATGTCTATCGATGAATGTTTTGTAGATATCACAGGATCTAAACAGTTTGGAACACCGCTTGAAATTGCAAATAGTATTCAAAAAAGAATTATGCAAGAGTTGCAATTACCATGCTCCATTGGCGTTGCGCCCAATAAGCTGCTGGCCAAGATGGGTTCAGATATGAAGAAACCGAATGGGATTACGGTTTTGCGGTTGCGTGATGTGCCATCCGTATTTTGGGACAAGCCTTGTAATTACTTATATGGTATTGGGAAAAAAACAGCGGAAAAGCTTATGCGGCTTGGTATCCATACGTTAGGACAGTTGGCAGTAGGAGACGACACGCTGTTAAGTAAGCACTTCGGCGTGATGGGCGCTCACTTGAAGCGCGCTGCCAATGGTATTGATCCCTCTGTGGTGAATCCAGAGCAAGAGCAGAGTAAGTCAATCGGACATACGACGACATTGCCGCGTGATTATACGGATCGCGTCGAAATCCATCGCGTCCTTCTGAATCTAGCGGATCAGGTAGCGAGAAGACTGCGTAAACAAGAGCTCTTGACTTCAACGATTCAAATAACGATCCGCGATCCTGAGATGAGGACGATTACCAGATCTCTTACCCTGCCAACGCCAACTGAGCATATGGATGATATATATCGGACCTCCTGTCAGCTATATGATCATCAATGGGAGGATGGAAATCCGGTTCGACTCTTAGGAATTACGTTGCAGAATTTGATCGCCAAGGAAGAATCCTATGTGCAGCTCGATTTATTTGATTACGAGAAGCAGCCGCGCAGGGAGAACCTGAATAGAGTCATGGATGGATTACGTGATAAATTTGGAGAAGGTGTGATTCTAACGGCTGGGATGATGAGCGATGATCCATCGTCCTTAATTCGAAATCACAAAGTAAGAGGAACGTCCTTGCAGATGGACCATTTGCGAAATAATCCTCTTCATAAGGATAAGGGAGAGTGAGGGAGCATGGCTCATTGCTTGGGCTTCGCTGGATATTCCAATAGTGGGAAAACAACTTTGGTTGCTAAGCTTATTATTGAAATGAAACATCGCGGCCATCAGATTGCAGTGATGAAACATGATGCGCATGGACATTATAAAGAAGTGAAAGGAGCCGACTCAACAATTTTCGCCGAGTCTGGCGCTGATGTTGTGGTTACACTTTCACCTGATGCCATACACGTTTATGAGAAGAAGGAAACACCGAGCCTGGAAGAGCTTTTACTAACGTATGCCCATCTTGACTATATTTTTATCGAGGGTTTCAAGAGGGAAAAGCATCCAAAGATTGCCGTTTATCGTACAATGGAGCAAAGAGAGATGATTAGAGGATTGGTGTCAAGTCCGATTGCGGTTGCGACCGATCTATCTAATCTAGAAGATGACTTTGCTCATCCACGTTTTAATTTGAATGATATCCGTGGAATTGCAGACTTTATTGAGAAATATTTTGGAGATTGTCAATTTTAAGGTTTGAACTTTGTCCGTATTTATATTATATTTTACAATGAGGATAATTTGAGGAGGAGTAGAAAACATGGCTAAGTATACATTTGTTGATAAAGATACTTGCATCGCTTGCGGCGCTTGCGGAGCTACAGCTCCAGATATCTATGATTACGATGATGAAGGTTTGGCAGAAGTGATTTTTGATGGAGATGGAAACAAAGGGGTTACTGAAATTCCTGAAGATCTATTTGATGATCTGCAAGATGCTCAAGATGGCTGCCCGACTGACTCCATTAAAGTTGCGGATTCACCTTTTAGCTAATCATAATTAAAGATTCATTTTGTGAGAAAATCACGAAATGTCGAAAGAGCTCGTTTCCTGAAAAGGAACGGGCTCTTTTTTTTTGATGAAAAACAGTGAAATTTGTAACAATTTATTGCCAATATTTACATAGCATCTTACAATGAAACTAGTAAACTCGGGGAGGATTATATGGGTAAGAAGAAATGGATTAAGACTTTAGTAGTAGGACTCTTATTAACATTGTTATCGACATATTTCTACACGGCGCAATCGAACGGTTTATTTTACTTTGTTGAAAGTCCTCTTCAAGATAACTTACGTGGCGCGAAATCGGTCGATGAGCGTCAGCCGGATGATCGAATCAAGATTATTAAAATCGATGATAAATCACTTGCTGCCATCGGGAAGTTTCCATGGGATCGAAGTACATACGCACAAGTCATAGAGAAGTTGGAGCAATCAGGTGCAGCGGCTATTGGAATTGACGTTGTGCTCGCAGAGCCTTCGAAGAACCCTGCTGACGATAAAGCATTAGCTGATGTGCTAGCGAAGTACTCCAATATTATATTGCCTGTACAAATCAACTACCCCTCTAAACAAAAGTCAGAAGGCGAATTAGTTCCTGATAAAGTTGATTACCCTTCCTCGACCCTAACGACCAAAAGAGATCAAATGGCCAATATCAATGTGTTTGTTGATGAGGATGGCAAAGCACGCAAGCTGCCAGTCGGTTTACCAGATGAGAAAGGTACGTACATTCCGGCATTCAGTGTTGCTCTTGCGAATTTAGTTTTGGAAGATCATGAGAAGGTAAAGCGTGATGCTGAAACTGGCGAATGGTTGCGTGGTAATGAAATATTGCCAACCAACGAAAGAGACCAAGTGACAACAGAGTTCTTCACGGAGCCAAGACAAAAGATAGATGCGACAACAGGCTATGAAATGCTGTCATTCGTTGATGTTCTGAATAGCACCAAGCCGTTGGCACTCGAAGGTAGTATAGTGCTTGTGGGTCCATTTGTAACGGCCATGCAGGATGAATACCCGACACCGATTTCCTCCGTCAAGATGTTTGGGATTGAAATTCATGCCAATATGATTCAAACCCTATTAGAGAGTGTTTTTTACAAGGATGCTTCGAGCTCGGCTGGGATCGCTATTATTCTACTTATTTCGTTACTTGCCATTATCTTGTTTGAAAGGTTCAATGGGAAGACTGCTTTATTCATTTTCCTAGGCATGTTCGTGATCTATGGCATGGTATGGTTAGGATTCTATACCATTGGTTCCATGTTCTTGCCGCTTGTATATCCGCAATTTGCATTAGTTACCATCTATGTATGGTCATTAGTTAGCCATTACTTAGAAGAACGAAAAGAACGGAATCGGGTTACTGGTATTTTCGGTAGATTCGTTTCCAAAACGGTTGTGGATGAGCTTCTTCAGTCAGGTGAAGATGTAAAGCTTGGCGGAAGTCGCAAAGACATTTCATTGATATTCGTTGATATTCGCGGRTTTACCCCGATGTCGGAACGACTAGAGCCAGAACAAGTTATTCAAGTGTTGAATGAATATCTGGATGTCTGTACGAAAGCAATCTTCAAGTTCAATGGAACATTGGATAAATTCATTGGTGATGGCGTTATGGCGATGTTCGGCGCACCCATTGAGTATGATAATCATCCAGAAATGGCCGTACGCTCTGCGATCGAGATGAAATCACAAGCAGATCTTCTCGAGCAGAAGTTGATTAAGAATTATGGCATCGGTGTGAAATTTGGACTAGGGATTAATAGTGGTCCTGCGGTTGTTGGTAATATCGGATCTGAAGATCTAAGGCTGGATTATACAGCAATTGGCGATACCGTTAACTTGTCAGCTCGACTTGAATCTAATGCCAAACCAGGACAGATTTTGATTAGTGAACAGACGTATGAGCGTGTCAAAGGACTATTTGAGATTGAATCTATTGGTGAGATCAAAGTAAAAGGAAAAGAAAAACCGGTCACTGTGTATGAAGTTATCGGGTATTTAAAATAGAGTTGCTTGGAGGCGTGAAGAGTGGGAATGACAAAGAAATCATTTATTTCAGTATTGTTAAGCTTTAGCTTGGTGTTTAGTTTAGTATCTGTGTTGTTAGTTAAACCAGTGGATGCGAAAACGGTCCGCGTTGCCCTTATTTCGGCATTATCAGGAGACGTTACAATTAAAAAAGGCGGCGGCTCCAAGACCTACGATGCTTACAAGGATATGAGTTTAAATCAGGGGGATACCGTTTATACGGGGGAAAGCTCCTCGGTAACACTGAGCTTAGCGAGCGGGGATGCGGATGTCACATTAGGCGGCAATGCGGAGCTCAATGTATCAGATCTTAATTCATCTAATGGAAATAAGAAATCCAAGCTTAAGGTTTGGGCAGGTTCGATGTGGGTCAAAGTGAAATCGTTGGCCGGCGCGGAAGATGAATTTGAAATTGAAACGCCAACTGCAGTAATGGGCGTACGCGGAACGCAGTTCTTCGTTTCGGTTGACCCTCTTACTGGTAAAACCAAAATGGCTGTAGGGTCTGGAAGAGTTTCTGCATCTACTGTGACGTCCAATTCGGATGAGACGCAAACCACAACGATTACCTACTTAAACCCGACACAAGAAATTACGTTAGATAATCGTGAAGAAACAACGGACTTAGACTTGAAGGTAGAATTCCTTGATCTAGAAGAATTTATCAAACAAGCTTCACCTGAAATTATTAAAGAGCTACTACTGAACAAAGATCAGATTGATAAAGAAAACGAAGCGTTTATTGCTAAAAAGAAAAAAGAAATTCAAGAAGGTCTTATTGTTGATGATAAAACTTCCCTTAATATAAAAAATCTATCTGACTTAGATAAAGTAAAGCAAAATCTAGAGAATTTGATCGGTAATGTTGCTAAGGAAGCATTGGCTGAGAATAAATTAGATCAGAAGGAACTAGACAAAATTATTGAGGAAGCAAACAAAAAGATCACGCAAGAGGATAAAAAGCTGGATTTATCTAAAGTCAAACCGCTTGATAAAACGGCAGGTGTTGATCCGGAGTTAGAGAAAAAGAAACAAGAAGAGTTACGGAAACTAGAAGAAGCGAAATTGAAAGCAAAGCTTGAAAACGATAAAAGAGTTGAAGCTGCTAAGCAAAAGCTGGCTGCTGCTTTGAAAAAGCTTGAAGAAGAAAAGAAAAAGCTTGAAGAAGCACAGAAAGCTGCTGAAGCGAAAGCGAAGGCTGAGGCTGAAGCAAAGTTGAAGGAATCTTTAACTGAGCAGGAGAAAAAGGCGTATGATGCAGCTCAAGCTGAATCGAATGCTGGAAATAAGGACAAGCCTAGTACGGAACCAGAAACAGTACCACCAGGGCCAGGGCCGGATCCGGTAGTACTAACACCTACTGTTACTTTGAGTACAGATGCGATTGCTTCAGAAGATCTAGTCACGCCACTAACGCTAAATCCTACGGAAGGTGCCAATACATCTCCGATTGCTCCTTATTATCTAAATATCAATTTAAATAACTTTACAGGAATAAAAGATATTTATGCTGTAGAGGTTCATTTACAATACGGTTCTTATACAAGGTATCTTGCCTATCCACCTCTAAGAAATAAAGATGTTTTCCACACAACAGCAGAGGGTGGATCGAGTGCAGATTATATTAAGGCGTATGAGCTAGGGTATGGAAGTGAAGGCGATAATGAACTCGTTTACGCTGTAACTAATTTTGGCACTGCACCTAACATCGCAGTTTCTGAGACAACAAAGCTAGTAAGCATTCCAATGGTAACCTCTGGAGAGGATCAGATCCGTGTTGGTAAAATTGTGATCGTTAGGAAGAATGGTCAGACTGTCGAGAAAATTATTATCGACCCAGCTGATATTGAGGCAGTGGACGTTGAAGGACCTGAGTATACAGATATTCCAGAATAACCAGAAGCGTAAAGTTAACTAGATAAAAAGGAGAAACCAATGAAACCCTTACGACAAATATTTGTTTCAAGTATAGTTGTTGCTACCTTGCTAGGCGGGTCATCGGCTTGGGCTGCTGGTTTAGATGCTGATTCGTTGAAATCCAATACCGGTCAGATTCTATCCGATGTGTCGACCTTAGCCGGTATCGGTGATTTTGAAGATCGAGAAGGGGATGCTTTACAAGCGGCCTTTCGTGCCCCAGGTAGTGTACTGCAGCTTGCCGATGGAAGTTTTCTAATTGCGGATACGCGGAATCACGTGATTCGTAAAGTGAAGGATGGACAAGTGACTACTTTTGCAGGTCCAGAAATCGCCATATTGAAGAATAGCCAAGGTTTCCCGACAGGTGGACTCTTAGATGGGAAAGCATCCGAATCATTTTTTAATGAGCCGACGGGGCTTGCCTTGGATGCCCAAGGGAATGTGTATGTAGCAGATGCGGGTAATCATGCGATTCGTAAGATAGACGTGAATGGGAATGTCTCGACGATAGCGGGCAATGGCGTACCTGGAAACAAAGACGGTAAAGGTGCAGACGCTAGCTTCAATCACCCGAGTGATATTGCAGTTACTGCAGACGGCACGGTATTTGTCGCAGATACTCTTAATCATGTCATTCGTAAAGTTGCTGCTAATGGACAAGTAACAACATTGACTGCTCCAGTTACTCGTGCAATTCAAGTTCGGCCTGGTGAAGCTTCATTCGCGGGTGAGTATCACGATGGCAGCCTTTCTACAGCATTGTTCAATGAGCCCTCGGGGCTCGCGTTAGATGGCAAAGGGAATATGTATGTAAGTGACACGGGTAATCAACGTATCCGTTATATTGACTTTGCAACAGGTCTTGTATCGACGATTGCGGGATCAACCCCATCTGTCAGTGCTTCGACGATTTATGCGAAAAATGAGTTATATGCAGAAGGTGATTTTGCAGATGGCCAAGCGTTGAAGGCGAAGTTTGACTTCCCTAAGGGACTGGCTGTGACCACAGAAGGCGGTCTGCTTATCGCAGATAGTTTGAATCACTCTGTTCGCTATTTGTTGAATGGCCAAGTAACGACGCTCACAGGAACGCTTCAAACGGGGGAGGCAGATGGTGTTGAGCAATCCGCTGAGTTCTATAGTCCTTCGGATGTGATTGCAACTAGACAAGGTACCCTCGTTGTAGCGGATGCTTCCAATAACAAAATTCGTAAAATAACGCCTTATCATTTGCCTGCGAATGTTTCGAAGGATGGATTAGTGAAGGTGGTTAGCGGCAATAAGCTGATTTCATTTGATGCACAGCCAGAAATTCAAGATGGACGCACGATGGTGCCTGTTCGTGCAATCAGTGAAACATTTGGCTATAAGGTGACCTATGTCGAGCGGGCTGGTAAATCCGTTGTTCAGCTCTCCAAAGGTGATCTGACAGTGGAGTTAACCATTGGTGAAACAGGTATCGTTCGTAAGCAAGCTGGCGCCCCAGATCGTAAGCTAGAAACGGATGCAGCACCCTATGTGAAGCAAGATCGCACTTATGTACCCATTCGCTTCTTCGCTGAACAGATCGGTTTAGATGTACAGTGGGATGCGCCACATCAAACAGCAATTTTACGTGTGAAATCCTATTTGAAATAGGCTTGTAAATAGAAAAGGCTTGGCAAGGAGAACTCCTTGTCCAAGTCTTTTTCTCGTTTGACTTCAGCTTTGCACCTCTATTGCCGATAAAAACGGAGAGTAGTGTGAAGCGGATTGGGGGCATGAAACCTTGAAGTCGAATAATCGAAACGATCAATTTGAGCGATTCTTCCAACATAATCCGATCGAAGATCCTCAGTATCTCAAGAAATATGTCAAAGAGCATCCTGATCATAAAATGGCATGGTATTTATTAGGCAGAGAATACACAGCGCAGGGCAAAGCAGGGAAGGCGGCGTATTGCTTTGCACAGGCTGGTGAAATATATGAAGCTTTCGAGCAGCAAAAAATAGGTTTGGATGGGCCTGTGCCAACCAGATTAGCGGCGTCTATTTTAGACAAAGGAACTGTGCATGTAAAACGTCAAACCAAATCACGTGGCAGGCGGAAGTGGCTCGCATACCTTGTTATGTTTGTTTTGTTGGCTATTCCCGCGGGAATGGATCTAGCTAAATCGGATGTGATGGAGAATGTGGTGGAACAGCAACAACTGGTCGAAGAGACGGCAGTCATAACAAACATTCCAAACGACAATTCTGGCGTAAAGCTGTATTTCTCCGATGGAGACTGGGGGAAGAAGCTGCAACAGATTTTACTACCTCCTGTAAGACGAGCGGGGGAATCCGTAATCATGGACGTTCCTGCAAGTAAAGATGGGCAGTGGAAGGAATGGCACCGCTCTGTCAGTCCGCTCCTAAGTGTGGAACATACGGGAGCTGGTGGAAATGAGGCCGTACTGAAGTACTATCAGGCACAAATTTGCTCCTGTCAGGTTGCGGATAGCTCCAAATTGGTACATGTCATTGCTGCTTGGATGCATGAACGTGAAGAAGCGATTATTTTACAAAGTGCGATACAGGCTTATCAAACCAAAACAGGTGGATTACCGGAAAAGGCACAGCAATTGACGAAGCCTTATCCTGATAATCTGTTACCAGGTCTTACACCACAGATGAAAGCAGCTTTCCCAGAAGCCTTGCAAAGAATGGCCGAGCCTACAAAGGCGGGGCATGCTCAGGTGCCGAATCAGTCGGGGATCACGAAAGAGGAGCAGCCATCGCTGCCGAAAGAAGAGAAGGCAGTTGCCGCAAGTAACGATCAGTCCAAAGCCTCTCCAGAGCCGTTTGTAGAGCCTCTCAGGATTATCATTGATACTGAACAGCATCAACTGGCTGTTGTAAGCGGAGAATTTATTTTACGGCGTTATCCGGTTGGTTTGGGAGGAGCGAAGACGCCGACGGGGGACTTCGTTATCAGTGAAAAAGTGCGTAACCCGAATGGCAGATCGAATGGTGAGTTTGGCAGCCGCGGGATGACTTTGTCGAATACGCTTTATGCCATACATGGGACGAATAAGCCAGCTAGCATAGGCAAGGATGAGTCACATGGCTGTGTTCGAATGCTGCAAGCGGATGTGGAGGAGTTATATAATATGGTCCCCCAACAAACCAAATTGACGATTGGTAAGGGGGTGTTACCACCCTCAGGATCGGGAGAAGGCATCGGAGCAGGGGGCGGTAATCCTCAGCAAGCGATTGGACTGCCCTTAGAGACGAAGGATAACAATCCTGGGAAGGTTTATAGATGGTTGGATTAGAAAAAGGAGGGGCAAGTATGAAACTTGTTCCCTCCTTTTTACATGTTTTCTTGCAATCAGTTTGGTATGTAAGTTGCGGACTAAAACGGTTGCAGCCCTGTTTAGAAAACTACAAGTTTTCTTCTTGACAAGAAATGCGAAAGCGATTACAATTCGAATTGTGAAGTTTTCAATCACTTTGGTGAAATCATTTGTCCAAAATGAGCAGTAAGGTCATTATGATGATAAAAACTAACACAATTGATCCTGTCCAGTAAATAGCTTTCATATTCACTTCGTTTTTCTGTCTGCGAGAAGCGGCTACTGGTTTGCGTTTGGCCATTAGAATCACCTTTTCCATTAGGATTAATTGAGATGACTCTATCATAACATAAGTAAGCACATTCAACGAATAAGAAAAATGAGCGATTCGAAAAAAGAAGTATTGACGTTCATGTCATTTTATTGTAAGATTCAATCACACGGAACACCTAAAACAATTGAATATGTCAGTTTTGATAACATGTTACCGCAAGGGCATTAGTTATTAGAAGAAATGCAAGTCTTCTTCTATAACTATGCCCTTTTTATTTTGCCAAAAATGAATTATGAAAGGGGTTGATAGCGCAAACAAAAGGCAAGTTTAACTATCGGGTTTACGTTTCACCAATAAATAACTAGATGAATTAAAAAAGGGAGAAGATGATCACATGAACATGAAAAAATGGTCAACGATTGGTTTGGCAACGTCTATGGCACTCGTAGCTGCAGGTTGCGGAAAATCCACACCCGTAGAAACGACAAAACCAGCCGCATCTGTGGCTCCAACTGCAGCAGCTTCTGCAGCACCAACTACAGCAGCTAAAGCAAAACTAACTGGTGATTTTGAAATCCAATACTTTGTTGGCGGATACGGCGACAAATGGTGGAAAAAAGTAATCGCTGACTTCCAAGCAGCAAACCCTGATTTGAAAATTAAAGAAAGTGCGGGACCAAAAATCAACGAACAAATGAAACCCCGTTGGATCGCTGGTAACCCACCTGATTTCGTATACATCGATGGACCTGAGTTGTTCGACCGTCAAATGGTTACAGATGGACAACTGGAAGACCTGACTGATTGGATCAAAGATGCGAAAAACGTAGATGGCGAGAAAATCATTGATTTGCTTGCACAAAAACCACAAGAGTTTGACGGTAAGACGTATAACATTCCTTTCGTAATGAGCTCATGGGGTATCTTCTACGATAAAGCCTTATTTAAAGACAAAGGCTGGGCTGAGCCGAAAGACTTCGAAGAGTTCTTGGCTGTAAGTGAAAAAATCAAAGGTGCTGGCATAAATCCTTTCATCCATACTGGTAAATATCCTTACTACATCAACGGTGGCATATTGTTTCCAGCGATCGTTTCTGCTAACAACAATGACTACAAATTGCTGCAAGATATGTCCACAAACAATCTTGAAGCTTGGAAAAGCCCTGCAATCATCAAAGGTTTGAACAAAATCGTTCAAATGCGCGATAAAGGCTACATCGACAAAGCATCCGTTCAAATCAACCACACGGATTCCCAATCCTTGTTCCTACAACACAAAGATGCGTTTATCCCGAACGGTCTATGGTTACCAAACGAAATGGCGAAAGACGTTCCAGGCGGCTTTGACTTCGGATTCATTCCATCCATCACACAAGATAAAGGCGGAAAAGTTGTAGCTAACACGTCCACAGCTACTTTCGGTATCGCGAAAAAAGCGAAAAACAAAGATGCTGCTAAAGCATTCATGCAATTCGTATTCTCCAAAACACAAGCTTCTCAATGGGCTGAACTAAGTGGAGCTCCTTCCAATGTTAAAGGTGACATTTCTTCTTCTAAAGCTCCTAACTTCGTTAAGGATGCTGCGAAATTCTTGTCTTCTGCTGACACGGTTGTAGTACCAACAGTTTCCTTCGCTGCTGACGTTGATAAAGCTATGCAAGATGCTACAGTTGCTTTGACTATCGGAACTATTACTCCTGAACAATGGGTGACTCGTGTAACTGATGTTGTTGCAAAACAAAAGAAATAGGAACTGAATGAAGCAGTGCGGAGAACAACAAGGGCAAAGCTGCCTAAGGCGTTCTCCGCCATTTTAATGACAGGACGGTGACGATAGAATGAAGACCAACTCGAAAAAACTGAAACGGAATTTGTTCATCGCTTCATTCATCATTCCGACTTTTATATTCTTCTGCGTATTTACGATTTACCCCGTTATACAGGCTTTACAGAAGTCGTTCTATGATTGGTCAGGAATGTCTGAAAACAGCGAGTTTATTGGGTTCGACAATTTCGTTGAACTTTTCAAGGATCCGATTGTACTTAGAGCAATTGGGAATGATTACTTTCTAGTCGTAGGTAAAGTTATTGGGATTATGATTTTGGCGACTTTCTTCGCCGTTGCCTTAACGAGATTTAATTTGAGGGGTTCTGGCTTCTTCCGAGCAATTTTCTTTATCCCGAATGTCATTTCTGTCGTTGTTATCGGCGTGCTTTGGAATTTCATTTACAATCCGCAAATCGGTTTCTTGAATGCATTCCTGTCTCTTTTTACTGAAAAGAAAGTTGATATTACTTGGTTAGGATTTCCACAGCATACGATCTGGATGCTTCTACCCCCAACCATTTGGGCAGGTATCGGCTTCTATATGATCCTCATGATTGCTGCAATCGTGAATATTCCTGCTTCCTATTATGAGGCAGCTAATATAGACGGAGCGGGTCAAGGGTCGCAATTCCGACACATCACCTTGCCGCTCATCTGGGAGCAGATTAAGGTTTCCATTATTAACATCGTTATTACTACACTCAATGGATCATTCGTTATTGTTCAGTTGATGACCAATGGCGGACAGCCGGATAATACAACGCAAGTTATGGGTTCTTATCTGTATCGGATGGCTTTTCAACAGTATCATTTCGGTTATGGAGCGGCCATTGGTGTCATGATTCTCATCGTGTCACTCATTACGACACTGATCTTGCAACGTATCATGCGCCAAGAAACAATCGAAATGCACTAAAGTCATCATAGACAAAGATACTGAGGGAGGGAAACCATCATATGGCGATCAAAAATCCATTAGCGAAAATGTTAGTTTGGATCATTCTGATTATCTGGAGTGTTGCCGTGCTCTATCCACTTGTGTGGACATTGCTCGATGCGCTCAAAAATAATGAACAATTTTTCTTAAATGCTCCATGGGAATTGCCTAAATTCCCGTTACTATGGTCGAATTTCTCATATGTGTGGAGTAAATACAATTTCAGTACTTACTTCTTAAACTCGATTATAGTTACGGTAGGAAGTACGCTGCTGGGGATGATTCTAGCCGCGATGACCGCATACATTCTGGCGAGATATGATTTTAAAGGGAATAAAATTCTCTTAACCATCTACATCTCCTCGATGATGATTCCGTTCGCGCTTGCATTAATCCCATTATTCTTCTTATTGAACGATCTACATCTAATTAATACGTGGTTAGGGTTAATTCTCGTCTATGCGGCGCTCAACTTACCGTTCGGGATCTTCTTGCTTGTAGGCTTCTACAAGTCGCTGCCGAAAGAAATTGAAGAGGCTGCGATTATTGATGGAACGTCTCACTATGGCACGTTCTTCCGTGTTATGTTACCATTGTCACAGCCAGGTCTAATTACGGTTATGATTACGAACATGCTGAATAACTGGAATGAATACTTCCTCGGGGTTGTTCTAACGAACGAGCCTTCCAAGTACACGCTTCCAATTGGTTTGGCTGTTATGCAAGCTGAGATGCAATATCGTGTAGAATGGGGTCCGTTATTCGCAGGATTGCTGATCACAACATTACCGACTTTGATCGTATATATGATATATCAACGCCAAATTGCAAGTGGGATTACAGCAGGAGCTGTGAAATAACTGTATATGGCAATGCATAGAAAAAACACCTTTACCTAGAGGAATTTATCCTTTCGGGAGGGTGTTCTTTCTACTATAATGGGGATAGGTAAAAGCAAACAAGAAACGGCCAAACTTGTGGGCTATAGGTGAATCAGATGAGTGTAATGTATGCATTTCAGAAGATGGGGAGATCATTGATGATCCCTATTGCGGTGCTGCCGGCAGCATCCATACTTCTTCGAATTGGTAAAATGTCTTTTAATGATCCGTTCCTGATTCATGTGGCTCAGATTTTTGAGCTTGGCGGAAGTGCAATTTTTGATAATTTGCCACTGATATTCGCCATAGGGATCGCAATTGGATTAACTTCAGGAGATGGTATTGCCGCATTAGCGGCGGCCGTTGGATACTTGGTTTTTGACAATGTACTTAAACATTTTCAAGCCAGTTCAGGTGGATCAGAGCCACTGGATACTGGCGTACTTGGTGGCATGCTGGTAGGGATGTTTTCGGCCACTTTCTTCAATCGATATCAACATATTCGTTTGCCAAAGGCACTTGGATTTTTCGGTGGAAAACGATTTGTTCCGCTTGTAACGTCACTTGTGATGGTTTTCCTCGGGGTATTGATCGGGCTAATCTGGCCTCCTATACAGCGGGGAATTAGCGAAATAGGGTTATGGATTGTCGACAACGGCAATATTGKGGTTTTCATTTACGGCATTATGAATCGACTACTCATACCGACAGGTCTTCATCATGTCATTAATAATATCGCTTGGTTTCAAATTGGAGATTTCGTTACGCCTGCTGGCAAAGTTGTTCATGGGGATATCTCACGCTTCTTCGCTGGAGATCCTACAGCAGGGATGTTTATGACTGGATTCTATCCAGTTATCATGTTCGGACTACCAGCTGCGGCTCTTGCTGTAGTGCGAAGCACTTCATCAACCACGCGGAAATTTGTAGCCCCTGTGATGTTAACTGCAGCGCTAACAAGTTTTCTAACAGGAATTACAGAGCCGATCGAATTTGCTTTTATGTTTGTCGCCCCTGTCCTTTATGTGATTCATGCCGTATTAACTGGTTTGTCCATGCTGATCATGAATATCCTTCAGGTCAAAATGGGCTTTGGCTTCTCAGCAGGATTTATCGATTTCGTACTGAACTGGCATCTGGCGACGAATCCATATTGGATACTTCTCATTGGTGCAGGGTACTTTTGTCTATATTATATGACCTTTCGCGCGTATCTCCATTTCTTCCCGATGAAAGTATCGACGAAGGACGAAGTTGATCAACAGGACACAGTAGACATGGTGATGAATAACAACACAATCGTAGAAGATCGACCGTCCAGTATTCTTAAGTTTATTGGCGGAGCTTCTAATATTATATCCATTGATGCTTGTATTACACGACTGCGTTTACTTGTGAAAGAAGAGACCCTCGTCAAAGATGGAGAGCTGAAGGAACTTGGTGCTATTGGTGTTATCCGACTAGGAAAAGGCAATGTACATGTTGTTTTTGGAACGGAATCGGAACAAATTCGTGAAAGCATTAAACCTTTGCTGGGTACAAGTGAGAAAACTTCTAATCGAGGCCATTGAAAGATGAGCGACCGCGTTTAGAGGTAAGTTTTATCGCCAATAAGAAAGACGTTTTCGGGAACCGAAATCTTATTCTTTCTTATGTGGAGAGAAATAATCAGGACAAACCTAAGAACGCGGAGGTGTCTTATGATTGAACGGACGATCATACATGTTCTATCCCATAACGTCGTGATGGCGCATTTGAGTTCGGGCAAAAATTCCATCGCATTTGGTAAGGGAATAGGTTTCAAGAAAACAGCGGGCATGATGATCGATGAAGCTGAAATTACACAAGAATTTCTCTTACATACATCGGAAGTATTGAAGAACTATGAACAAATTCTAAATGCCGTAGATGTGAAAATTATCGGGATCACGGAGGAAGTTATTGCCTACGCACAAAGCATGCTAGAAGGTGATTTCTCAGAAACGATCCATGCATCGCTCGTAGATCATATTAACTTTGCTGTTGAGCGGCAGAAACGCGGAATTTTCATAACGAACCCATTTGCCTATGAAATTGGTTATATGTACCCCGAGGAATATAAGGTAGCTAAGAAATCCGTCGAATTCCTGAATGAACACCTGGATGTGAAATTACCTGAGGATGAGGTTGCCTTCTTGACGATGCATTTCAACAGTGCACGTAAGAAAGAGCAAGCATCCGATTCCCTTGCGGTGGTAAGAGTGGTTTCTCATACGATCGAATCGGCAAAGGAGCTTGGTTTTAATTTCGATGATTCGTTTTCAACACTTCGTTTTATCAGCCATTTAAAAGGTGTAATTGAACGGGTGAAGCAAAAGAAAACACTTCAAAACTCACTCCTTTCCAAAATTAAAGAAGAGTACGGCGATACGTATGTGAAAGCAAAGGTTTTATCGTTATTGCTAAGTGATTCCTTACAGTTAGAAGTACCTGACGATGAGACTGGATACTTGACGATGCATCTGGAGCGCTTGCTGCAACGTACCGAAGTGTAGGAGAATTAAATAAGCTTAGAGCATTCCCTTGCAACCTTCGTGGAGCAGGGATTTTTTGTTTGAATACGAGGTTTAAGACCTCGAGTGGATTGCATATTTCTACATTGTCAGCTAAACTGACTGTTAGAGTACTTAGAGAACGGAGTGCATAGGACATGCTGTATAAGAAGTTAGCCAAACCCGTTTTGTTCCGAATGGATCCGGAAAAAGCGCATCATTTGACGATTGACGGCCTTAGTGTTGTCGGGAATTTACCAGGTGGAAAGCAATTACTTAAATCCATGTATGGGGTGTCAGATTCATCTCAACTAACGCAAGAATTATGGGGATTACACTTTGGTAATCCAGTGGGTCTTGCTGCTGGGCTAGATAAAAATGCGAAAGCGGTAAAAGGTTTTTCGCAATTGGGTTTTGGTTTCATGGAAGTGGGTACGATTACGCCTAAACCACAGCCAGGAAATGAGTTGCCACGTTTGTTCCGTCTTCCGGAGGACAAAGCACTCATAAACCGCATGGGTTTCAACAATGTAGGCATGGTAGAGATGGCGTCTAACCTAGAAAAAACAGGTAAACGTACGATTCCAGTAGCCGTAAACATAGGAAAAAATAAATCAACGCCAAACGAACAGGCTGAAGAAGATTATCGGGCTTGTATTGGAGCGTTATATACATATGGTGATTTCTTTGTTGTAAACATAAGCTCACCAAATACACCTGATTTGCGTAATTTACAACATGGTGATGATTTGAAACGCTTGTTGTCTACTGTACGTGATGAGATGCAAGTGCAGCATAAACAGCATGGCGGTGCCGCGAAGCCAGTGCTTGTCAAAATTGCGCCAGATCTATCTGATGAGGAGCTAGTTCTTACTGTACAGATCATTAAGGAAAGCGGTATATCGGGGATCATCGCAACGAATACCACACTGAGCAGAGAAGGCTTACGTCATGCCAATCGCGAGCAAGCGGGGGGTCTGAGTGGTGTGCCGTTAACGGGGCGCTCAACGGATGTCATTCGACGTGTGTACCAATTAACAGAAGGCAAGCTGCCGATTATAGGGGCGGGTGGAATTTTCACTGCGCAGGATGCGTATGAGAAAATCCGTGCTGGAGCAAGCCTAGTTGAGGTATATACAGCATTAATTTACGAGGGGCCAGGTCTGTTAGGCCGCATAAATAAAGGTCTTCACGAGTTATTAAAGAGAGATGGCTTCACACATATTTCCCAGGCAATAGGCGTAGATTCGCACTAACTTCATTCAGAATGGAGGGTACATGGATGGATGGACGAGACTGGAAGAAGTTTCTACTGCCCTATGAGCAAGCGGTAGAAGAGTTGAAAGTAAAGTTCAAGACATTACGTGGTGAGCTCAAAAGTCGTGAAGAGTACGCACCGATTGAATTTGTAACGGGACGTGTCAAGAAAATATCAAGCGTTCTGGAGAAAGCGAAGCGTTTGAGCGTTCCAATGGATCAATTAGAGTCAGGCATTGAAGATATCGCAGGAATTCGCATTATGTGCCAATTTGTAGAGGATACTGAGAGTCTGGCTGAGCTCATCCGCAGCAGACAAGACATGAGTGTTGTCTATGAAAAGGATTATATTACAAATAAAAAGCCGAGCGGATATCGAAGCTTTCATATTATTATTGAATACCCTGTACAAACCGCACTTGGCATGAAGAAAATTTTAGCAGAAGTGCAGATTCGGACGCTGGCTATGAATTTCTGGGCGACGATTGAGCATTCTTTGAATTATAAATATAAAGAGCAATTACCTGTTGAGGTCCGGGCCCGATTAAGTAAAGCAGCAGAAGCGGCTTATTTATTAGATCAGGAAATGTCTAGTATTCGCGGTGAGATTATGGCCTCCCAACGGATGTTTGAAGATAACTCCAATTTGGTCAACCGTGTACTGAGCAACATCCAAGAATTATATTTTTATCATCGGGTAAGAGAAGCCGCTCAGTTTCAATTGAGATTTAATGAAATATGGGAAACGGAAGAAGGGCTTAGTGATTTATCTGCCGATATCGAGGCTGCCATTGCGAGAGCTAAAAAAGGAGATAATAGCTAATCTATGAGCGAGTATGACCGATTGTATGTCGCTTTTCTGTACTATTTTAACGATCAGCGGGATTATTTCGAATGTCATGAAGTGATGGAGGAGCTTTGGCTGGAGGAAGGCCGAAATCCGCTATATCAAGGTCTGCTGCAAATTGCAGTAGGCCTTTATCATCATTCGAATGGAAATGCGAGCGGTTCTATTAAACTGTTTAGCTCGGGGCTTGAGAAGCTGGCTCATTATCCTGAACATGTGCTAGGCATTGATCTTGGCCTTTTGATGAAGGATAGTGAGGTTTATCTGGGGAAGCTGCTGAGATTGCAAGATGAGCCGTTTCTTCCTTATGATTTGGACATTGTGATTCTTGAGCAAGAGCTTGTGGATCTACTGGATGAGTTGAGGTTGGATCCACCGCAAAGTATAGCACATGATTGAAACGAAAAAGGGACTTCTCACCACGGGGTGAAGAAGTCCTTTTGTAGGTTTAACTATGACTATTTATTGGACATATTCTTTTGGAAAAAAGCTTTGAAAATTTCTGGCGTATTGCCGCCTGTTGAACCTGCTTCTGGAATGCCGCCTTCTATGCGGGCAGCTTCTACACCATTTTTATAGTAAACAATGGTTGGTGTAGAGTTGATTTTGTAGTTATTCCAACCGTCTTTGAATTCTTCCAAATTAAACTGCTTCACGTCGATACCGAGTTCTTTCTGCATAGGAACTAGGACGGGTGTTGTTACTTTGCAATGTGGGCAAGTTGATGCATAATAATATTGGAAGAAAGTTTCTTTGTTCTTCAATCTTTCATCCAAAGCTTTGGGCAAAATCAAGTTCTGATAGTTCGGATCATTTAACTGCTTCACTGTCTCAGGATTTAGCTTGGATGCGGCAACACCGTATGGATTACCTGCATTCGCTTTATCCGAAGTTTTGGTAGATTGCTGATTAACGAAGTATAACCCACCGAATAAAATGACTACAATGCCTAAATAAATAAGCAACTTCTTCATGAATGCACCTCTTTATTATTTCTACTTTCTACTATCTTCTATAAAAAGTATAGCATATCCTGTCCAATATCGGAATAATATTGGCTGTTTCGTGACAAGTCAGCTATAATACCGTTACAACATAACAAGGAAATAACAAACTGCCTGATTTTAGAGGATTTTATATAGAAAGCGAAGATGTCGAATGGCGAAGCAGCTACCACTCCTTTTTAAGGAGAAAATGATTGATTTACTAGGTGAAGAAGAATTTGAGCTATTTCTTGCTTCTTATGATGAACCGCGAGTGTTTGGATTAAGGGTAAATACAGGGAAGGTGGATCGTCATGATTTTTTGGAGAAAAGTCCATTTCATCTGACGGCTGTGCCTTGGGCATCTGATGGTTTTTATTATGAAGAAGGTGAACGACCTGGTAAGCATCCCAATTATCATGCAGGGCTTTATTATATCCAAGAGCCAAGTGCGATGGCACCTGTGGGATTGCTTGAGGTAAAGCCTGGGGAACGGGTTCTTGATTTATGCGCAGCACCTGGTGGGAAATCGACGCAAATCGCCGCGAAGCTGAAAGGTGAAGGCGTGCTAGTCGTAAACGATATCCATTCAGATCGGGTTAAAGCTTTGGTTAAAAATCTTGAACTGCTCGGTGTGCGAAATGCTGTTGTTTTGAATGAGAAGCCAGAACGCATGTTGACCGTATTCGAGGGTTATTTTGATAAAATATTAATTGATGCGCCTTGCTCCGGTGAAGGGATGTTCCGCAAAGAAGAAGATATGATGGGCCAGTGGGAGCGTCACTCTGTTCAGGAATTTGCTGCGATGCAGCGAGAATTGTTGGGACAAGCCGCGGTTATGTTAGCACCGGGTGGCAGAATCGTGTACTCGACGTGTACGTTCTCACCTGAGGAAAACGAGGCGCAGATTGCTGAGTTTCTGGACAAGCATCCAGCGTTTGATGTCGTGCCTATTGAGGGATTCAGTCCTGGGCGACCGGATTGGCTGCGTGAGCCGTGGTGTGAGGCGGATGCGTACAGTTCAAGTGCTAAGGCTGCTGTGGCGGGGACGGCGAGGTTGTGGCCGCATAAATTGCGGGGTGAGGGGCATTTTTTGGCGGTTTTGGGGTTGGGTGTTGGGGCGGATGCAAGTGCAAGTGTGAGTGCAAGTGCAAGTGCGGGGGCTGCCGACTTTGTGTCGGCAGCTGGAAAGCGTAGCGGCCGTCAGGCGCTACGCGGGAAGGGTCGTGCTGAGGTACCGCCCAGCACAGGGGTGAGCTTGGAGCCGCTGGAGGCGTTCTCCGGTGAGCTGCTTCGCAGCGAGCCTTTCGCCCTGAGGCGGCTTGTCTGTTACGGCGAGCACGCGTATGCGTCGCCGGCGGGGTTGCCCGAGCTGCACGGACTGAAAGTCGTGCGGCCAGGCTGGTACATCGGCGCGCTGCACCGCGGCCGATTCGAACCGTCCCATGCTTTAGCCATGGGACTGCGTTTGCGCGAAGCCAAGCGAGCGCTGAGCTTGGCTTCGAGCGACGAGCGAGCCCTTCGGTACCTGAAGGGCGAGACGCTCGAAGTCGCGGAGAGCGAGATTCTCCGCGATCTGGAAGAGACCAAGGCAGCCAAAGGCTACTGCCTGGTCTGCATTGACGACCATCCCGTCGGCTGGGGCAAGTGGCTCGACGGGATGTTGAAGAATGAATATCCGCCCGGCTGGAGGTGGACCTAAACGGTCATGAAACAAACACAACGACTCGATAAAATACTCGCCCATGTGGGCGTTGGCTCTCGCTCTGAACTTAAGCGCCTTGCCAAAGAAGGCGCCATTTACGTTAACGGCGTGAAAGTCAAAGACAGCGGAATGCAAGTTAATCCGGATACCGACAATATTACGGTAAACGGGGAAGTCGTCACTTACCGTGAATTTGTTTATCTCATGATGAACAAACCGCAAGGGGTTGTCTCGGCGACTGAAGATAATCGGGACCGTACAGTTGTTGATCTATTGGACGAAGCGTATGATCCGTTCGAGGTGTTTCCTGTGGGCCGATTGGATAAGGACACAGAAGGCTTCCTTTTGTTAACCAATGACGGCAAACTAGCCCACAACCTGCTCTCACCGCGCAAGCATGTTCCTAAAACCTACTTTGCCAAAGTAGAATGGGCGGTTACCGAGGCGGATCGCGAAGCATTTAGTCATGGTGTAACCTTAGATGATGGCTACGAGACGTTGCCTGGTATATTGAAGATTTTAAGAACAGGAAATGAAGCTGAGGGAATCCCTTCCGAAATTGAACTAACGATAATGGAAGGGAAATTCCATCAGGTGAAACGTATGTTTCAATCCGTAGGCAAGCAAGTTGTCTTTCTGAAAAGAATTTCAATGGGCCCGCTGGCGCTTGATCCTGAACTGGCTTTGGGTCAAGTAAGAGAATTGAGCGCTGATGAGCTCAATGCTTTACGGAATGCCAACGAGAATTAAAATTAACTATACAAAAATACTAGAATATGGTATTTTCTTCTTAAGTGAATTTTTATGCGGAAGAACCGCCCAAGTATTGCTCTGTGTGAGCGATGTTTGGGTGGTTTTTGCTGTTTATAGTGAAAATAGGTAGACATTTACAAATATGAAATGAGATACTACCAATAATTGGATTGAGAGTTAGGAGGTAAATACTGGCTTTCTAAAAATAAAATTGATAGAGAAGAGGCATAAATTATGAAGAAAAAGTTACTTCTTTTAGTTTACACATTAACATTTGCTACCTCGACAGGCTGCAATGCTGTTGAAACGTCGGCGGCAGGTAGTTCTAATAATGTTATTTCTGTTCAATTTAAGGATATTGCAGGACATTGGGCTAAAAGCTCTGTCGAAACTGCGATTAAGAAAGGTTATGTCGATGGATATGAAGACCTGACGTTTAAACCAGAAATCAGCGTAAGTCGTGCAGAGTTTATTAAAATGGCGGTAACTGCCCTAAACTTGCCAGTTACAGGCGAAACTACTGGTTCAAAATGGTATGTCCCATTTGCTACAGCCGCTGCTACTCTTGGCATCTACAAAGGGTCTGATTTTAGCTTGGACGATATGAATCAGCCGATGACAAGAATGGAACTGGCTAGGGTTGCTTTACGTTCAGCCAACAAAGACTATCAAGATCCGAAGGCCATTACGAATGATCCGTCTATCATGTACAATGCGACTAAAATGGGTTTAATTCAAGGTCTGTCAGGGGGAGCACTCGGTGTTGATGAGGTAACTACAAGGGCGCAATCAGTTACGATTATTGAGCGTATTTTGAGTGTTAAAAGCGGAGGGAAGCTTGAGGTTGATCAGTCCGCGATTGCTAATGCGGAATTGGAGTTAAAGCATACCAACATCTTCACTAAGATGCCAGAATTCTTTGGTGGAGTACAGTACGGAGGTGCAAACTGGGATACTAGTAAGTTAATTATGGAAACTCCAGATGGGCTTTGGAAAGGCTCTATTGATGAAATTATTGCTATTGATCTTGCTGATCAGAAAGACCCTAACTTGTATTTGCTAGGTGACTTAAATAATATTCATTGGTTTGATTTAATGTCATACGAAACATCTCCCTTAATCATTGATGGCTACATGGATAGCTACGTTATTTATTACAAAGGACACGTTGACTACAATAATGATACCAATATTTACAGCGCACAGTCTAAGATGCCAGGGTTTACTATCGCTGGATTCGATGGTAATGCACCTGATTTGGCGGCGCATAATTTGAATCAAGTGGCCAATCTATATATTAATAAAATTGGTGATATGCACGCGTTTATAATTCCTAAAAAGTCAGTGAAATTTACTACGTCACTCGCTTTGATAGTTAGTGCACCAGCAAGGCCGCCACATGATATTTACCCTCAAACGGTAGTAACTGTACAGATTAAACCACAATAAGTTGGTGCATTTAATTTCTAAGATAAGGAGGTGTATTTAATTTGTGGTTTGCAAGAAGAAAAATAAGCTTGTTGGTAATAGCTTTAATGTCATTGCAGATATTTCCTATTCAGTATATTGACTGCAGTTGGCTAACAGTCCACGCTGCTACTGACACAACAATAAATTTGACTTATCCAAATTCAATTGTAGGTTATGAAGCTGTTTACAACAAAGAAGTGAGTGCTACAACTGACACTATAGCTATCCCTGCTGTAAATGGTAAATTGATTGCAAGTGTGTCTGTATTCCGCGATGGCATTCAGGTAGATAGTATTACAGCAGCAGAGGGACAAACTAGCTGGTCAGGAAAACTAACTTATTGGGGATCAGAGCGTGCTGTAGAGTCAAAAAACAACCTTTCAGCTCAAGGTTATTACGCGTGGTATCGTTATTTGCCTGGTGGCTCACAAGGAGTTAATTGGTACGCTGATGTTCCCGTTATAGGAAGAATTAATTGCGGCGGAGCAGTAACGGAACCTATTAATGGATATAACATGCCAAAATACCCTGGTTGTCCTGGTCTCACAAATTTAGAATTGTCAGGTGGACGCACTACGAATTACACAGCAGTTGACTCAGCGACAACGGTGCTACCGTCCGCGGTAGTTACAGAAGTTGGTGCAATTGGAGTCGCCACTACCGATAGCAGTACTCCTGTTCCTGGGCCTTCTGGACTTGACATTGACGGCAAAACTGATGGTACAACTACACCAATAACTGTCGTTATAGATACTTCTGATCACTTCACGGTAAAGTACACGCAAAGGTATGATCACGCGAGTATTTATGATAAAGAGCTGAACTCTCCACCAAATGGTGCTAAGGTAATGGTGTATTTTGCAGCTTTCAAAGTGACAATAACTTCTAAGACATACAAGTACCCAGATCACATTGAAGTTACATATTCAGGTGGGCCAGCACCATCTCCTACACCAACTCCCGTTCCAGTTTCAATCACTGGAGATTTCCAACTAACACCCCCAACAATAAACTATCGAGACCCCTTCAAATTTCACCCCTTACCTTTTACAATCCCATCTGGGTGCACCTACACCGATCACTACTACAAAATTGAACGTGGCGGCAGCTATGTACTAACAGCAAAAGTCTACACTCAAACCCAAGACACTTCTTTTTCACATAGCACCTATCCATCTAACATCGCAGTAGGTTCACATAATATCTCATTAATGATAGAAACATCCTGCGGCTCTTCCGGATTTATTTCTACTAAAACCCTAACAGTTAATGGCCCCGCAATAAACAGCCCGCCAGATTTTAAGATTGGTTGGGTAAAACCAACGAATAGAAATCTTCCGCTCCAAACTGCAGTTGTCGGTGATACCTTGGACTTAGTGTACATTGACGACCCATCAGTACCAACACCTAGTGATCCCGACGGCGATCTCATTTATTGGGATGACTTTAATTTCAACAACTCCGATGCATGGACTCAAACAGTTCCTAGCAAAAATGGTGTGAGTCATTACACTGATGGATACCATAACATTCTTATGGACACGCCTGGTTTTCATAGGGTAGAGGCTTCCATGCATGATCAGTGGGGCGCTTCAACAACACGGTCAACAATTATTGAAGTACTACCCCCTAATCCAATCCCCGTATGTGCTGCACCGAGTGAAATTAAGGAAAACAGAACCATAACAGCAGGTGCTATAAACGCAACATCCAGTTACAGTCCACTCGGACGTACGATCGATCACTCTAAAGATGTATGGTCGAACCTCAAAACAAGCTATATCAATGGTAGTAGTTCCGACATTGTGATAACCGTAACCCTCGTAAGTGTTACTGATTCAGCGGGTTTAAGCTCGCTTGCAGGCTCCAATTGCCACATTACTGTTCACCCCGATAAGCCCCCTATTGCGAAGCTTGGCGTTCCTGCATTCAGTGTACGAGGTGCTTCGACTCACATTCAAAATCAATCCTATTCGCTAGATGGCGACACGATTTCCTCAGCTTCCTACAAATACAAGTATGATGCACAAAACGATGGGTTCGATAATGATTCCTGGCAAGTTTTCAGCGGCAATGTATCAGGGGCAGATATTACTCCAACAAAGGTCGGTAAGTATTTATTTTTTGTAAATAGTTGTGAGAATTACGGTCGTTGTGGGGATAACAGCTCTCAAACCGCATCTGAAATTACCCTTGATGTTGTAAACAAGGATGGTCCTGTGGTTAGCTTCGATATTGCAGGAGAAAACAACCAACCAACAGTAGTTCCTGCTTTAAAATATAATGCGGGTGACATATTAACGAATTGGAATCTTTTTCAGACTAATACTTACACCCAAATCGGTAAAGGTGTTGGCTGGTCAGCCGATTCGTCCGATAAGTTAGTGGCTGGTTTAGGTCGTAACTCGGAGACGCCTTATTACCACAATTTCGATTATGAACAATGGGGAAGTATACAGTTCCGCCAATTTATTACACCAGCACAGGATTTCGGTTTGGGTGCAAATGGTCAGTCACCCTATCGATCTTTCGATAACTTGAGTAATCTAAACAAGCAACCGTTACTCATACCCAGCCCTTATGACAGCAGTGTTTGGAAACCCGTTGTATGGAGTCGTACACCACCAATATTTCAAACAACGGATACCCATATTTATTTTGGTACAGGCGTTGGCTATGGTTTCTATGAGTATGATGTTAGAAGTAACGGTGGGTACTCCTTCTATAGCTTAAATAAGGGTAAGATTGGGCGCTATTCAGGTCATAGTGTATGTGGAGACCCTTGCTATTTCCCAGGGTGGGGGCATGATTATCTAGATGGATCACCCTACGATTATATGATCACACCATACAAGTTGCTGTATGGTCAGGCAGGACCAACATTCGGTAACAAAGTAGGTATCCTGGGGTATAAGGTCGTTGGTCAAACTCTTTTCATGAAGGTGATATGGGCTAACACTGTTGATGGTTGGGATGCGCCCACAGGAGAGTTGCGGACCTACAATGTTGAGACGGGGCAATTTTTATCTAGCTCGTTGCAAACGGGGAGTAAACCATTTGAATACTCGGTGGTGAATGGTGGCCCCAGAACTGATTATAGAGAAATGATATCAGACAGCATTTCTGCCCCGCAGAGTATAGGCAACGACTTAGTAGTGCTGATAGGTGAGGGATATGATGGAAGCGCAATGCTGCGTCAAATTAACCCGCAGGGGCAGGTTGTTAAGTCTTTGCAGATGGGAATACCGCCTTGGAGTGACCCTTCTGTGAACCCAAACTCTGCATGTTATGATAATTTGCAGAAAGGTTTCAGAGGAGCAGATGGGGAGTTTTACTTCTACTCTGTCACAGGTTGCGGGTACTATGATAGTGGGGGGAACTATAACTCTAGAGCCACTGGGGTATATGTTACCAAAGTAAATGCGGACCTCACATATAGCTGGAGAGTTAAGCTTAAAGGTAATGGATTAACATTTGCTGGTTCTTTCTCGTATGCTACTGGTGATCATGCAGATGCCGTTGTGTTAATGGTTGACAACCCGACAAGAAACCAAATGTTGGTTCGTAGTTATTCAGTCAACGGTTTTGGATATGATGCTTTCTACGAGTCCATAGATAAGAGCACAGGTAGCACCACACCAACCGACTACGGTGCCTGGACGAATGTGACACAACCTACCATTAATTGGGACGGTGGTTACACTTCTGGGGTACGCACAATTGATGGGAATAATACAACTATTGATATGTCAGCAAATGCTGCAGTTACCCCAGCAGGTAGTATTGCCTTTAACGAAATGATAACAATGAACTTCCCCTACGCATCAAGTACGACGACTTTGTACGGTTCGCAGTATGTTGGTGACGGGATGCTCATGGCACTCTTAGGTTCGCAGTACGGTGGAAACGATACACACTCTTTCACCCCATGGCTGGCAATTGGCACGCCAAGTACTTCAAACCAAGTCGGATCCCCTACAAGATTGGGTCAATTTGTTTCGAACTTCACTGCAAGTGATATGGAGTTGGGGTTCACTCTGAACATGTCAAAGGCTACAGCAAATACAAACAAGGCAGGTTTTTCATTCCGGATGCAGGACCCTAAAAATCGATACGCAGCAGAAACGAATGGGTCAGTTGTGTATTTGACCAAGTATGTCAATGGTGTGCCCACAGTATTAGCAAGTGCGAATTATCCATTTTTAAATAAAACGGATTATACATTCACCATTTCCATGTTAGGCAATAAAATTGATCTTAAACTAAATGGCGTTCCTTATCTCAGTGTGCAAGATAGCACCTGGTTAAGCGGTACGATTGGACCCTTTACTGATAGGTCGTATGCAACTTTCTCGAACATTACAAAGAATCCTATCACGCCACCACAAACAGCTTGGTACGCTGGTTTCGCTCTTTGGGAAAGCGGATCTGCGACTGCTACCGTCAAGTACGATCATATTTCGTACACTGACTCTGAGAATGATCCAGCAAGCGGTACGTATCAATGGTTCTACAAGCACACAGCTAAATTCCTGAATAATCAGGGGATTTCAGTTCTAGATGGACAAACGTACAGCGGTTCAAAAACATCTTTTGATAAGGTAGGTGTCTATGATATCACGTTATCTGCCAAGGATGATCCGAATCCAGCGTTCCTTTATCCAAGCGCCTTATTTGACATGTATCGTAAAATGTCCAACACGTTCCACTCTTCCATTGTAGTTCATAGAAGACCGGTCATTCCTAATTTCACAAATTCCATTCAAAGTGATGGGACGGTAGTCTTTACGGATGATGCTTATGATTCAGATCGGTATAATCCCGCGACACTTGCTTGTATGGCGCCTGATGTGACTGGTATTGATTATTGCGCCAATCATGGCGTGTTATCCAGACAATATTCTTATGTAGATCCTAATGGAAACTTCTCGCAAGGAAAACCTTCGCGGCCTACGTTAGTAGGTACCTATATTGTATATTTGCAAGTTGTAGATGAGTACGGTGCTCTAAGTCAGCCTGTTTCAACCACATTTACAACAGTAACGATTGTTGCTCCAGTGCTTCCGCCAGTGGCCACTTTAACATTTCCAATTGGAACTCAAGTTGCCCCGTCATTGGTCGGAACATGTCCAACGATTACTTGGAATCAAGCTGATCCTGATGGATTTAACCTAACCGGATATGAAGTAAGGATTTTAGATGTCAATGGTGCGCCGGTAACCGCAAGCGGTAGGATCAGTCAAAATCAATTTAATGGCTCACAAAGTTGGAATGTGCCAATGACGCTAACGCTTGGTGCTAAATACCAAGTTCAGGTGCGGGTAGAAGATGTCTATAACTGGTCAGCATGGTCGAATATCGGCTGGATGCAAGTGAATAGTCCACCTACAGCTGCTGTAACGGTGCCAAATGGCACGCAAGAGGTACCAACCCATTGGAATACGCTGAGACCTACCTTGCAATGGAGTCAGACTGATCCTGATCCAGGTACAACCTTTCAATATTTTCAGATTCAAATTACGAATGAAGCCAATAATGTCATGTTTTTAGACTCAGGTCAGTATTGGCAAGGAAACGCTTCGAATATTGGAAGTTGGACGGTCAATCAAGATCTGCCAGCCGGGCAAAAGCTGCGTGTTCGAGTAAGGGTTTTTGACGGAAACATGTGGTCGAACTTTTCAGCTCAAACTTGGATGTACATCAATCGAGCGCCGATGGCCGATTTCAATTGGAATCCTAAGCCTGTATGGGAAGGAGATGAAGTGCAGAGCACCAATACTTCGATCGATCCTGATGGGGATGCGCTCTCCTATTTATGGACCATCGAAGGGCCCGGAGGGATTACCAAGTCTTATACATCCATAAATTTCACTCAAATATTCGTTGAGCCAGGTGCATATAAAGTGACGCTAACCGCATCGGATGGGTCACTCTCCACAACAGTAGTCAAAATAATTACAGCCTTACCACTAACTATACATTCTGAAGTGACTTACACGGATCAGTGGTTGATCATGCATAATCAGCAGGGCCATCAAACACAAGCAAATCCCAAACAATTTTATTCTGGTGAAATCTTTGTTGTTAAAAGCCAGAGCGCATTAGCTTCGGTTGAGGAAGTGACTGCTTGGTTAGATACGAATAGCGTAGACGGTCAATCCCTTTATGTGTCCCAGAAGCTTGTACCAGATACGGGGGACAGTACCCTTTTTAGCGGCGAGCTATTCGATAGCAAGTTCCAGTCATTTAACGATGGGATACCGCGAGGCGTACATACGATTCATTTTCAAATTCGATATAGCAATGGCGTTGTGAAAAAAGAAGATATCCCCATCGAAATCATTGGGAATGTCCAGCAATCTGTCGGTGTACATCGGGTTCAATAAAGAGGGACGGTTATCTTCGGATAACTGTCTTTTTCTTGTAAAAGCGGTGAACTAATCATATCCCTATGGTACAATTAGTCGATATAAAGCGAACGAGGGAGAGAGATTACCTTGAACTATCGATTAATCGCACTGGATGTTGACGGAACACTTCTCAATGATGATCACGAATTATCGGATCAAACGATTGAAACTATTCAAGAGGTTCATGAGCAAGGTTGTCATATTGTGCTGTGTACTGGTCGTGCACCCGCAAGCACGTTACCTATTCTAGAGCAGTTAGGCTTGGAAGGGACGATGATCACACACAATGGAGCCGTGACTGTTCATGCGGATGAGCGAGGACAGTCATTGGTGAATGAATTTTCTTTTGAGATTAGCGAGATTGAAGCGATGTTGGCGTACGCTCGCCGTGAAGGGATTCACTTCGATGTTTGTACGGCTTTCAATATGTATATCGAACGTGTCGGCGAGTATGAGAAGATGATGTACAAAAAGTTTCTCATCAGTCCTAAACTTGTGACTACAGTCTCAGAACTTGGCGTGCCGATCGTCAAATTCACACTTTTTGCTCAATCTGAGGTGTTGGATCGCGTTCAGCGGGAGTGGGAGGAACAGAAGCTTTACGGAGATTTGAGGATGATTCGCAGTGGTGATTTGTTCATAGATGTGATGAGTCCGATGGCCAATAAGGGGAATGCCTTGAAGGCGTTGGCTGCATCTTTAGAGGTTGAATCTCAAGAGATTATGGCGATAGGTAACTACTATAATGATCTGGAAATGATGGCTTTTGCCGGGTTAGGGATAGCAGTTGAAAATTCGCCGAACGATGTAAAAGAGGCCGCAGACGCAGTTACCTCTTCCAATAATAATGAAGGCGTACATGAAGCGATTCGAAAGTATAGTTTATAGCAAATATTCAGATAAAACACCTCAGTTTTTGAGGTTTTTTGTCGTTTTAGGGGTTTTTAGTATATTTTCCCTATGGTAGAATGGAAGAAAGAATAATAGATGATGGTGGTGTAATAATGGGGAAAATGAAAGGTTCAAGAAAAAAAGAGAGCCTCATCGGGACGATTGCTGGAGTAACTGCGATAGCTGCTCCGTTGATGATGGTCCCAGGGCAAATTAGTCATGCTGATAAAAATTATGAAATTGAACCTTTTGATGCTATACAAACGATTGTATTACCACTTGATGGTAAGAAATTTATAGATCTAAATGAACTTTACCATTATTGGGGTTTGGAAGTTATTGCAACTGATACCGATGCAACGGGTGTATTTTCATATCAGCAAGATGGGATTTATGAAATAACTGCGAATAGTGTTGGTAGAGCTACTTTCACAGTCATTGGGCACAATGAAGGAGAAAATCAAGAGGACATTGAAGTCGATAGCTTTAAAGTCATTGTTGTAGACAACACGGAAGATCCTGATGATTATAAATTTGATATTTATACTGCAATGCAATTATTGAACCAATCGACATATGATAAGCCACAAGTCATTGACCTACTTGAAAATATTAGTTCTATGTCTATTAATCACACGGATTCGTTTTCGTACAATAATAATAATAGGCCTCCTTCTCAACAAGATTCTACTCCGTCCAATTTATCTGGGAAGCTAGGAGTTCCGATAGACTTTTATGAAATTGAATATGTGATAGACAATCATTTTATTGATTATGATGAGAATATGGTCTCCCTTGTCTCCATCGAGAGTAATGCAGCATTTAATGTAACTCCGCGGTCTGAGGGTGATCGAATTGTGGACTACAAAATAATTCCTTTACTTGAAGGCGACGTTAATCTGGATGTTGTAGTTAAGGATGGTAGAGGTGGATTTACGAAAGGTCAAATACCTATACATATCGATCGAGTTTTCAAATCGACCAGCGTGCTTGCTAATCATTTTCTGTCACCAGGACTAACTAATCCGGTCTTGTACTTGTCTAACGATGCGGATATTAATTTAAAAGAAATATTCTACCGTGCTGATACGAACGCATTGAATTACAAATTATATGTTGAATATCAAGAAGGTTCAGAAACTACTATTAATCTTGGAAGTAATTATATATTTAATTGGCAATCACTTGAATATTTACAGCCATACATAACAAAAATCAAGCAAATTCTTGCGTATGATACTCCAAATTCTGAATTGCCATCTGCTGTGTTAAATGTAGATATTGAACGTACACAGTTAGATCCTTTCCCTACAAATCTAAATTTGTATCAATCCATTCAAGGTGTTGGTACAAGTAGCTATATTCTGGATTATAAAAGCGCGAAAGGATTTAATGACGCGTCGATTACAATTAATAATCCAGATTTACAAAATATGGCGTATAGCAGAGTTACAGCCGCTGTCTATGAAAATCATTATCTGAAATTTGACGCTGGATATGGGGCAGTGGATTATACAACAAAAATGAAAGTTTATGCACATGATTCAAATCCTGATCATCTGTACCTTGATGATTTTAATTTTAACCTGGTATCTACCTCACAGACGAAACGATTCGATGCGAAACCAGCGATTCAATTTAGTCAATTATATCCAACGAATAATTATGATTACTGGAATAATATCTTTTCTCCGCACATCAATGAGTATGTAATTCGTAACACACCGACTAAAATAGATGTCGGATTTGCTTCTGGTTCCATGACTGCTACCTACCAAGATGAGGCTCCTGTAGGAACTGGTGAGGTTGTAAAAATAGATCCGTACAATGGAACAAGCGTATTCTACATTCCTTTCAAGAAATGAAGTTGAACCATAATCGCATCATCACCCTTATCCAATCGCATAAACTCCAAGAAGCCGAAGCCGAGCTCTTCCAAGCGATCCGCCAGAAGCCGCTAGAAGCGCAGCTCTGGGTAATGCTCGGTGAAACGCTGCTCCTACAACATCAAGCAGGTGCCGCGAAGCGGGTGTTCGACCGTGCTTGGCTGCTGGATCCGCAAGCCAAGTGGGTCAATCACATCTACCCGCGCATGCAGCAGATGCCACAAGGAGATCCTCGACCGGATGTCGAGGATCTCCTGTATGTTCCCAAGGTGACGGTAACCGCGGCGATTTTATCGCATAATGAAGCTGCGAACATTGCGAAATGTATCGTTGCTCTGCAAAGAGCTGTCGATGAAATTCTGCTTGTGGATTCATCGACGGATGATACACGCAGGATAGCGATGCAGTATCCGAAGGTAAAGGTTGTCCCAATCGTGTGGGAGGACAACTTTGGGGCCGCGCGAAATATCGGCTTGCAGCATGTCCGGACGGATTGGGTGATTTGGATTGATGCCGATGAGGTACTGATTTCTGAAGATGTCAATGCGATCAGGGAAGTAGCAAGCGTTTTCGATCAACTCGAAATCATTCCTGCGCTGCATGTTTGGCATCTCAATCAGGTAAACGGTACGATCCAGCACGACTTCTCCCAGGTTCGCATGTTTCCTGCACAACGAGGACTACGTTACTACGGCCGCATTCACGAGCAAATCGGCACAGATAAGGGAATTTACCAGCTCGATACGTATCGACGAGCGGTCAAGATTAGGCTGGATCATCACGGCTATGAGCCAGCTGTGTTGCAAAGCAAAGGGAAGCTTGAACGGAACCTGCGCTTACTGAAGCTTATGCTGGAAGAAGAGCCAGAGAATCCGGGCTATTGGCTGTTTTATGGTCGTGAATCGCTGGGGCTCGGACAAGAGGAGCAGGCACTAAAAGCCCTGCTTGAAGCAGAACGTCTAGGTCTGCAAACAGCGATCTTCGGCAGGATGCCTGAGATTTACAGGCTCCTGATTCAAATCAAGATGCAACGCCAAAACTACACCGAGGCAGAAGTCTTCTGCCATAAAGCGTTGGCACACACACCTGATTTCCCTGATGCGCACTACTTGCTTGCGCAAGTACGGATTAGGCAAGCGGATGAGCTGCTCCGCTTAGCGGAGGCGAGCATAAAGCAATCGCTGACGAGCTTGCCGAATTACCGCGGCAGCGTTAGCGCAGATTACCACATTGGTGAGTGGAAAGCGGCAACGTCGCTAGGTGAATTAGCCATGCGATCTGGGAAATTAGCCAGAGCTAGAGAAATCTTTTCGCATCATAAGTCGAATCCAGGCGCAACCGAGACCATCACGGCAAAGCTCAACGCGATTGAAACGGAACGGCAACGGTTAAACCAACCCGAGAAGTAATACAAAATAAAGACGATCTCCATGCCTCAATTAGCCGGAGATCGTCTTTTTGCTTTTACATCACATATTAGATAACGAATGCGCTAGTTATGATAACAAGAAGGATAAAAAGAACTAATACCGCAGCTGCTGAGTTTCCTACATGTCCTGACATGGACATTACCTCCCTTCGTGGTGAGTGTTATAAGATAAGATATGTAAGCGGGGGCAGAAGTGTATAGACGGATACCCTGATTACTCATATTTTGGACGATAATGGGCATGATACAGAAGAATGACACAAGATCTGTAGAGGAGGCGAGTAAGTCGTGGCCGATATTATGCTAAGACCCGACCTGAAAACAGCAGGCGGCGAAGTCTGCGATATTATGTACAATGGGGAGTTTGTCGGTACGTTAACGCTAGTCTACAGGGAATCGGATCGTCTCAAGGGCGCGATTCATCTGGAGCAGCAATCCATTACGATTGTGAATAAGCAAGCGGTTTATGATTTTGCTCAGTCCTATATTCAGGATGTGATTGATGCGCTTGGAATCGCCCAGTGCGAGGTTACCGTCAGTTATAGTGATTATGATTATGTGATTGTGACGGAGCATGCGGTTCAGCCGTCTACGATTCAGGAGGATTTTATAGGGAGTGTGGATCTCCTTCATGATGATGGGCTGGACTATTCGTGGTTACGGGAAGATATCAGCTTGGATGATCGGGATTCGGAACTGCCTTCAGAGCAGTTGGATATGCTGGAGGAACGCAAGCAAGAACAGGGGTATGAGCTCGTTATCGTCAACGAAAATAGGAGCAGTGTGGAGTACCATGTGTATGATAAGGATGCAGAATTAATCGCTGAAGCTATCTTACACATCTATGGATCAGAGGTGATTGGAGACATTACGTGGAGATTTGATCCTTTTGATGACGAGATGGACATTGTTACTGAACTCATGGTGGCAGACTTCAACGAAGAACAAACGGACTCGTTCGTGTTCCATATGAACTATCAAGGCGAGACGGTCGATACGGTGGAATTAACGCATATCGATATGTTGGATTTGGTTGACGACATCCAAGCCGAAGATGATATGTGGATACCGACAAGTAACGACTATTCCATAGTTTTGGTCAGAGACGATTTGGATACGTTATCTTACGAGATATATCAACAATCTTACGGAAGCTTGCCAATCGGAACAGCAACGGTGGATATCAGCTCGCGGCAGCTAACAGGGTTTATTGATTTCCGTGAGCCTGGGGATTCCGATGATCGGGAATTAATTGCGACATTGCTTCTGGATGAGCTAGATAAGGAGAAGGAATACGAAACCTTCAATTTGTCTATGCTCTATCGGAATAAGTTGATCGACGAAATCATGTTCGAAACCGAACAATTTCACTAATTAAAGTGCAGAAAAAAGGCATGAACTCTCATCCTAACATGAGAGTCATGCCTTTCATGCATTTATTAGAAAGAGTTGGAAACAATGATTTGATCTAATGGAAGACGGCCAGACGCACGTGCTGGCGTAGCTGCCAAACCAACGCTGATCAACATAACAGGTACATAACGTGCTGGAACATTGAACTCTTCTACGAATTTACCAGCATCGTAGCCACCCATAGGGCAAGTGTCATATCCTAGTGCTTTCGCTGCAAGCATCAAGTTCATTGCTGCCAAGGAAGCGTTACGAATCGCTTCATCACGAGCAACTTGCGGATATTGGTACGCGCCTTCGATTTGTGCAACAAGCGTATCCATCACAGCTTGTGGAAGGAAGCCGCCAGCCACCGCTGGACCAAAAACAGCTTGCGCATTTTTGTTCGCTTCAAGATCACCCAGAACGGCGATAACAACGGAGCTTTCAACGACTTGCTTTTGACCGTAAGCGATTGGAAGCAGTTTTTCTTTCTGTGCTTGGTCGTCGATAACTAGAAGCTTCCAATGTTGAAGATTCCAAGCAGATGGTGCCAAGGTAGCAGAAGTTATAAGTTGCTCAAGATCAGCTTGTGGCATCGTGTGCCCAGCTTGGTACTGCTTAACGGAATGACGGTCTTCGATTACTTTCAAAACTTCATTTTGTACTTGTGTGCTCATTACGGATCCCTCCAAGGATTAGAATTAGTTCTTTATATTGTTGTTCATCTATCGAAAAGCATGTGTGTAAGTCATTGGTAATCAATCGATGAACTGTAAACTATTTTGTAACAATTTACTGTAATCATAAATGTTATAGTTGTGAATGTCAAGAGAGTCTTTCCCGTTGTCGTAAAATGTTGGATAATGGAAAAAGAAAGGGGTTGTTCCTCTTGAAACTAACGCAAAAAGAGTTGAATCACCTTGTTTTTTTGAGCGAGGTCGTATTAACAGGGAAAAAGAAGAGTCTCATGGACGAAACCCTGCAATGCTTACTTTATATTGTAAAATCACTTGAAGAAGTGGAGCTTCCTGATTCTGTAGTTGGACAGATTGAGCGGCTGACTGCTTTAATTGAAGCTGACTTGCGAGACGAGAATGAGCGCATGCAAGAGATCCGCGGCCACCTAGACTGGATGCAAAAGAAGGAGCGAAATTCTTCCATGCCATCCTAGTAAGGTGACAAACTGTCTATTTATGATATAATGTAGAGTACTGTTTTTTTGAATAGATGAGGTGATAATAATGAGCTATGAAATCCCAAGAAATGTGCAAGAGTTGGGGCGAGACATCCAAGAGAACCAATTGAAATATCACCATAAATCCGTTTTGATTTCCAAAGAATTTACGTTTGACAGTGCGCATCATCTGCATTGTTATGAGGGAAAATGTAAAAGTCTACATGGCCATACGTATAAACTGCAAGTGATTATGCGGGGAAAAGTGGATAGCCGAGGGATCGCGATTGATTTTGGGGATATCAAACGAATTACGAAAGAACGTGTGATTGATCGCTTGGATCACCGTTATTTGAACGACGTGTTGCCGCCGATGAATACGACGGCTGAGAATATGGTGGTTTGGATTTACGAAGAAATTCACCAAGCACTGCTTGATGAGAAGCTGTATCCTGCAATTTCATTGGACGAGATTCGCCTATGGGAAACGCCGACTAGCTATGCAGCCATCACGCGCTCGATGATGGAGGAGGATCTGTAATGCGAGATATCCGCATTCCCATGGTCGAGATCTTCGAGACGGTTGAAGGGGAGGGAACCCGTGCCGGGTTCCCGACGATCTTCGTCCGTCTTTTTGGTTGCAACTTGCGCTGCACATGGTGTGACACCACGTACAGCTACCCGCCGGCGGAAGCCGAGAACGTCATGACCATTGCTGAAATTATCAGCAAGGTCCAGACGTTCCGCTCCCGGCATATTTGCCTGACAGGCGGCGAGCCGCTCCTGTACGGCGACAAGTCGCTCGCGCTGATCGAGGCGCTCGCCGAGCTGGAGCAGGTCGACGACCTGCATATCGAGACGAACGGTGCGATTGACCTTGCACCGTTCGTGACCCAAATCACATCACCGAAGGTGCGCTATGTGATGGATTTCAAGCTGCCTGATTCGGGTGAAATGGATCAGATGATCTACAGCAATTTCGAGCTGCTGCGCGAGCAGGATGAGCTGAAGTTCGTGATCGGAAGTGATCTCGACTTCCGTACAGCAGTTGATGTACTCGCCCAGTATCCGACCAAGGCGCTGCCAATGTTCAGCCCTGTGTGGGAGACGATGCCGCCGCGCAAGCTGGTTGACCTGATGCTGGCCGAGGGGCTATCGAAGGTGAAACTGAATATGCAGTTGCATAAGATTATTTGGGACCCAGCGATGCGAGGCGTCTAGCAAGTAGGCATTGTACGCATGCATGTACAATGCCATTTTCTGATTCTAATAAAGAGGTGCTAACGATGAGTGAAAATAAAAAAAGAGCCGTCATTATTCTTAGCGGCGGTTTAGATAGTACGACTTGCATGGGATTAGCCCAAGAGGCAGGCTATGAGTTGTTTCCGATTTCTTTTGACTATGGACAGCGGCATAAGATTGAGATTGAGAATGCCAAGCAAGTTGCTGAGCATTATGGGGTAACCGCGCGTCACAAAATCATCAAACTAGATTTCTTACGTGATTTCGGTGGGAGTGCGCTCACGGATGATACGATTGATGTACCGAATGTGATGGACGGGTCTGAGCTAAATGAAATCCCGGTAACCTATGTGCCAGGACGCAATCTATTATTTCTCTCTATTGCTACGTCCTATGCAGAAGTTACAGGTTCTCAAGCTATTTATATTGGTGTGAATGCACTAGATTACAGCGGCTATCCGGATTGCCGTCCTGAATTTATTCATAAGGTAGAGGAAGTTATTGCTCTGGCTACTAAGGTTGGTGTGGAAGGTAAAGGCATTACGATCGAGACACCTCTCATTTCTTGGTCCAAAGCGAAGATTGTTGAGGAAGGCTTGAAAATTGGTGTACCTTACGAGTTGACGACTTCTTGCTACAACGGAAAAGCAGAAGCTTGCGGCGAATGCGACAGCTGTCGCCTGCGTTTGAAAGGCTTTGAAGAAGCAGGCTCGAAGGATCCGATTGCTTATTTAGCGTAGTTGTATGGTTTTTAGAAAGGCGGTGCATGCATGACTCGTATACTTGTTGTTGATGATGACGCTGATATCAGGGAGCTGATTCGCGTTTATTTGGCAGGGGAAGGCCTAACGGTTATGCAAGCAAGCCATGGGAAAGAAGCGCTCCAACTCATGGAAGCTACGCCTGCTGACTTAGTCGTGTTGGATATCATGATGCCGCTCATGGACGGTTGGGAGCTGTGCCGCGAATTGCGTACGCATTATCCAGATCTCCCTTTGCTGATGGTGACTGCAAAGAGCGAGTCTGTTCATAAAGTGAAGGGCTTCCAGCTCGGTACGGATGATTATTTGGTGAAGCCTTTTGATCCTGTGGAGTTGGTGATGAGAGTCAAAGCGCTGCTCAAGCGTTATCGGATTAATTCCTCGCAAATCATCATGATCGGCGGCATGACCATCGATCGAACGACATACGAAGTACGTCTACAGGACCTGCGAATGACGTTGCCATTGAAGGAATTTGAGTTGTTATACAAGTTCGCTAGCCATGCTGGACAAATATTCACCCGCACACAACTGATTGAACTCATATGGGGTATGGATTATGAAGGGGATGAACGTACCGTGGACGTCCACATTAAACGGTTGCGGGAACGCTTCGAACCTTACGCAGAGGGGTTTCAAATTACAACCATACGTGGATTAGGCTACAGGCTTGAGGTGAAGGTATGATCAAGACGCTCTATTTACGTGTGGTTGTTACTTTTCTAGCGGTTGTTGTTGTCAGCGTGCTGGTTGCATTTCCATTGGCCATGACTTTTTTTACGAATATCATCTCCACGCAATTCCAATCTGAGATGCTTGCGGTCGGGCGTCAAATTGTCAAGTTGAGCGATGAAGTTCAACCAGAGAACTTAGATGCCTTTGTCAGGGGCAGCAATCGGCTGAATGATAATTATTTGTTTACATTGTTTGATTCTCAAGGTGAAACCTCAGCACCGATCCCTATGGATACAAAGGGGAAGCCGCGCATCCAACCCTCAGAAGTTTCGGATGTGTTGAAGGGAAATATCTATAAAAGCTTGGATTCTAGTGCCCCCTTTAATGGCATTACCTCGATAAAAGTAGGGATTCCGATTACCGTCGGAGATCAGAGCCACGCCTTGTTTATACTTACGAATTTTACAGAAGCTGCACGCCATCAAGTTCAATCCATCATTATATTTGTGCTTATCCTTGTCCTGATCGTGGGCAGTATTCTCATTCTAATCGCATCGCGCTATCTAGTGAACCCGTTGAAAAAGCTGACTCTAGCGACAGAGAAGCTGGCTCGCGGTAATTTCAATGTCAGTGTTAGTGTGAAAAACAAGGACGAGTTGGGCAAATTAGCTGAGAGCTTTAATCATATGGCAGGGGAGCTCAAACAGCTAGAGCAGATGCGGCAGGATTTCGTTTCGAATGTGTCACATGAGATTCAATCTCCGCTAACCTCGATTCGAGGCTTTTCCAAAGCGTTAAGAGAGTCTGATGTGGATGAAAGCGATCGCAGCAAGTACTTGGAAATTATTGAACGTGAAAGTGAACGTCTTTCTCGCCTAAGTGACAATTTGCTAAAGCTAGCATCCTTAGAGTCAGAGCATCACCCTTTTCATCCCACGACCTACGATTTGGACGAGCAATTGCGTCGTATCGTCGTTTTCTATGAACCACAATGGTCAGTGAAAGAGTTAGATATGGACCTTGCCCTACCTCGCGTGAAAATCATGGCTGATAGCGATCAATTAAACCAGGTGTGGATGAATGTGATCGGCAATGCGATTAAATTCACGCCAGATCAAGGACATATTCACATCAAGATTGTCGCTTTGCGAGATCGGGTTCAAATTTGGATTCAAGATTCGGGAATCGGAATACCCATCGATGCGCAAGGACGGATCTTTGAGCGATTCTATAAAGTGGATCAAGCAAGACAGCGAGGTAGTGGAAGCGGTCTTGGTCTTGCGATTACGAGGAAAATCATTGACATGCATCATGGAACCATTGAGGTACATAGTGAACTTGGGAAGGGAACGCAATTTCTAATTGTGTTGCCAACCATGCAAGCACACTCTAAAAAGAATGAATAGGAATCTTGGTGATGTTCACCAAGATTTTTTTCGTTGTTCATATTGGGTTCATATTCGACCTGTATCTTTATCTCACAAAGACATAGTAAGGGGAGAAAAGAATGAATCTACTCACAAGATTTTCGATGAAAAATGTTTCAGCCATTTTTATCATTATGATTATGCTATTTGTAGGAGGTTTGTATTCAGCAACACAGCTGAAGGAAGAGAACATGCCCAATGTATCTTTCCCAGTTGTCGCGATTACAACAACCTATACAGGTGCTCCGAAGGACGTGATGGATGAAATTACGGTACCTATTGAGAAAAAGCTAGCGAATTTAGAGGATTTGGATTCGATGCAGTCCACGTCTAGCGATAATTTCTCCATGGTCATTGTTTTCTTCAAGCAGAATGTAGATATTGATAAAAAGAAGCAAGCTGTACAGGATGCGATTTCTACCGTTGCTCTGCCAGCGACAGCTAGTCCACCAAAGGCATCCACTTTCGGCGCGGCCTCCTTTCCTTCGAATTATTTAGTTGCCTATGCCAATGAGGGTGTCAGTCAAACGGAGCTGGACAAATCCTTTAAAGATACCATTAAACCTGGATTAGAAGGCATCAAAGGGATCGACCACATGGACGTGATCGGCGCTCGAGCGACCTCGCTCGATATCGAGCTAGATGCTGCGGCGCTTGCTGCGAATGGCCTATCACCAGGGCAAGTCAGCCTAGCCATTAATGGGGCCGCGACGAAATCGCCAATTGGAGCGATTGAAGTTGAAGGTACTAGCAAAATGACGCGTGTAACAGGCAATTTATCCAGTTTAAATGATCTGCAAAAAATAGAGATCGCTACTCCTAAGGGAGCAGTTGTTACACTAGATCAAGTTTCCAAAGTAAAAACGATCACCGAATCTAATTTCAATGGGCGATTGGATGGCAAGCCAGCGATTGGGATGATTTTATATAAAGCTGGCAGTGCGAATGCGGTTGAATTCTCCGAAGAAATTGAATCGCACATTGCGGAATGGAAGACGTCTTTACCGAACATTACTTTTATGAACACATACGACAGTGCGGATCAAATTAAAGAATCGATCTCAGGACTTGTTCGTGAAGGGATCATTGGCGCTGTGCTCGCATCCCTGATGATTTTGATCTTCTTACGTAACGTACGGATGACACTCATCGTGCTTGTATCGATTCCGCTTTCCATTTTGATCACCTTATTACTAATGTCGCAGTTAGGCCTTACACTAAATACGATGACGCTGGGCGGTATCTTTATTGCCGTAGGACGTGTTGTTGATGACTCGATTGTTGTTATTGAAAATATATATGCATCCTTAGAAAAAGCGCAGGAACGGAAAGAATCCGTTATTGCACTTGCAACGAAACAGGTATCGATGGCGATCACATCCTCTACCTTGGCAACCGTTGGGGTATTTGCTCCACTAGCCTTGGTCACAGGAATTGTAGGAGAATTCTTCCGGCCTTTCGCATTAACGATTGCTTGTGCGTTGTTATCTTCCCTAATTGTTGCGCTAACGGTCATTCCGATGCTTTCCAAATTGCTTGTATTACGCAGTAAGGCAGGCAAAGTACATCATGATGAGAATAAAGCTAGTAAGCTAACGACGTTCTATGAAAAAGTTCTCACATGGAGCTTGAAAAATCGCGTTAAAACGCTTCTAATTGCTCTAGTGTTACTTGTTGGAACCATGGCAGGAACAATTCCATTCCTATCTGTTTCGTTCTTACCTAACTCATCTGCATCGTCAACAATGTATTTCCAATTGAAATTGCCGAATTCAACTTCATTTGAAACAACAGATGCCAAAACGAAAGACATCGAAACCGTATTGTTAGCTAAAAAGGATGCCCAAGGCGAGCCCGTATTCAAGTTCGTAGAAGCGCTTGTTGGCTACGCGGGGAATGATGATGACCAGGTGCCATACGCTTCACAGATTTTCGTACAAGTAAATGAAGGCGAAGATCCAGAACTAGTGAAGGCCGACACGAAAGCGTATATTTTATCGCAATTACCGAGTGGTTCTGAGGCTGAACCGAAATCGATGGAAGGTGACTTTGGCGCTACCAGTACAGATTTCGCTTATACCCTTCAAGGGGATGATCAAGCGCAGCTGGAGAAAGCCGCAGGGATGGTTATTGAGAAGCTGAAAACCTTCCCAGAGCTTGCTGAAATTGAAGATAATCTAAGTGACGCCAAAGCTGAAATTGAAATTGTGATTGATCAGAAAAAGGCAAGAGAATATGGCCTGAGCGCTGCTACAGTCAGAGATACGGCACGTGCTTGGATCCAAAAGCAAAATCTAGGTGACATGCGTTTCGATAACGTGGTCTACACGACTACGGTTTCTATGAATCAAGCGGACAAAAACTCGATAGAGAAGCTTGGTAATATTCCGATGACGGGGATGACAGGCACGCCGCTGACGCTAAAAGACGTTGCCAAGATTAACGAAAAGCAAGGCGCTGTCTCCCTTGTCAGAGAAGCTCAAGCGCAGCTTGTCAAAGTTTCGGCCAAAATCAATTCGTCTGACAAAACAGCTGTAAGCTCAAAGCTGTCTGATGCACTTGAGGAGCTTACATTACCTGATGGGGTTACACCGAAAATCAGTGGGGTTTCGGAAGATGTCACGGAGAGCTTTACACAGTTGTTTGTTGCGATGGCCGCTGCCGTATTCGTGGTTTACTTGATTATGGTTCTGGCGTTCGGCAATGCAAGTGCACCGTTTGCCATCCTGTTCTCATTGCCTCTTGCCGTCATCGGAGGACTTCTAGGACTTGTTATTACAAGGGAACCGTTAACGGTAACTTCGATGATCGGTTTCCTGATGTTGATCGGTATCGTCGTCACGAACGCGATTGTCTTGATCGACCGGGCACAGCAGCTTCGCGAGGAGGGCTACACGGTCCGCCATGCATTAATTGAAGCGGGTAAAATCAGACTTCGTCCAATTATTATGACGGCTGGCGCGACGATTATGGCGTTAGTTCCTCTAGCACTCGGTATTTCAGGCGAGGGTGGTTTAATCGGGAGAGGTCTCGGGGTTGTTGTAATCGGCGGTTTGATTACTTCAACGATCTTGACACTTGTGGTCGTTCCGATCGTATACGAGCTGATTGATAGCGCCAAAAACAGACTCGGACGCATGTTTAAACGAAGTAAAAGAACTGATGGTCAACAAGTGAATATCTAATCGTCTAATGAAAAAGGCAGACCTTGCGTAGAAATAAACTACGTGAGGCTGCCTTTTTTACTTGTGAAAAGCGTCTATAGCTGGACTCTAGCTTTCACTGATTTCGCATAATCCGAGGGTGACATGCCAAGCGTTTTCTTAAAATCTCTAGAAAAATAATGAATGCTGGTATAGCCAAGCAGGTTAGCAATCTCTGTGATATTGTGCGTGCCTTCTCGCAAATACGTTTTGGCTTGCTCGATTTTGAGCGATTTGAAGGCTTCCATGACACCCATCCCCTTCTGGGATTGGAAAAGCTCCTTCATGCGGCTTTTGCCCAGATGAAAGGTTTGGCAGAGGTCATCTAGGGTAAAGGAATCAGCAAGATGATCGCTCAAATAATCGATAATCTGTCCTACCAACCMATGCTCAGCTTTTTCTTTTTGCAGAGAGGATTGCTTCAATTTCTGAGTTTCCTGAACGCTTACCCCTGCTTCTTGTTTACGGATGAGTGTGATGAGAAGTATTTCTAAATAAGCTTTGATGAGCTGTTCACTAGCAAACGGCGCTCCACCATGTCTTTCTAGTAAATGAACGGATGGCGAGTCGAACGGAGGTAGAAAGGCATGAAAGCCCTCTTGCGTGATGTTCGACAGGATATTGCGTTCGCGATCACCCAACGCTACGACTTTATTAGCTAGCTGGAACATGGCCTCAGAATGGCAGGCGAAGGCGATGACGATGAGATTCGGCGGCTTATGCGCATGTCTGACATGTACGGTGTGGAACTCCTCAGGCTTGTGAAAAATCATATTCCCTTGCCCGAGGGTATGAATGACATCGTCGGCGCGAACCTCTACCTCACCCTTGTCCACATAGAGAATTTCCCAGAAGTCATGCTGCTCGCCGTCGAAAACAAAGCCTTTAGCATATTCAAAATAGTGAAAGGAAATAAGCGCTTCGATCGAAAGTGATTCCTGTAAATAGATCCTTGGGAATTCCATGGTGTCCGTCCTCTCTAGGGGGATTATCTTCCCGATTACAGCTTATTTTACCACCACAATCCATATAGCTAAAGTGCAAATAATTCGGCTTTAAAGATAAATCCTATCGGACGATCCTCTTTTATAATTAAGGAAAGAAGCGGAGGAGATAACAATGAAAAAAGGGATTAATATTTGGTCATTCCCAGGCTCAATGAGCGTGAAGGATTGTATTACGACAGCGAAAAAAGCCGGCTTCGACGGCATCGAGTTAGCTCTGAATGAAACGGGCGAGCTTAGTCTTGAAAGTACAGAAAATGAAGTTCGTGCCTACCGTCAGCATGCTGACGAAACAGGTATTGAGATAAGTAGTCTTGCAACAGGCTTATTCTGGTCGTATTCGTTGACAAGCAGTCAACCGCAAATCCGTCAGAAGGCCAAAGATATCGTGAAGAAGCAGCTTGAGCATGCCGCGGTACTTGGTGTAGATACGATTCTAGTCGTGCCTGGTGCGGTAGGTGTTGATTTCATCCCCGATTCAGAAGTAGTGCCCTATGACCAAGCGTATGACTACTCACTAGAAGCGATTCAGGAGCTATCTAAATTAGCAGAATCCTTGAAGGTTTCAATTGGGATCGAAAATGTATGGAACAAATTCTTACTATCACCGCTGGAGATGCGGGATTTCATTGACAAAGTTAATTCCCCTTACGTTGGTGCTTACTTTGATGTAGGGAATGTCATATTCTCTGGGTATCCGGAGCATTGGATTTCTATTTTGAGTCATCGTATCAAAAAAGTGCATTTCAAGGATTATCGCCGCGCAGCTGGCGGCTTGCATGGCTTCGTTGATCTCCTTGCAGGTGATGTGAACTATCCAGCAGTTATGAATGCCCTTCAATCGATTGGGTATGAAGATTATGTGACCGCTGAAATGATTCCTGGCTATACGCATCACGGCGAGCAAATCGTATATAACACATCTGGCGCTATGGATGCTATTCTGGGGAGGAAATAAGATGTTAAGAATCGGACTAGTTGGATTAGGGTTCATGGGAAGAACACATTTGGAGAATTACGTACGATTGGAAGCAGAAGGCCTTGCGATTAAAGTCGTGGCATTATGTGATATCGATCCGGAGAAGCTAGAAGGCAACGCGGTTGCCGGCAATATTGATACAGGTGATTCTGCGATTGATTTTAGCTTGTATGCGAAGTACACTAGTGTATCCGAAATGATCGAGAAGGAACAGCTGGATTACGTGGATTTGGCCCTGCCGACTTATTTGCACCGCGATATTACGATTGAATGTTTAAATAAAGGATTGCACGTGCTATGTGAGAAGCCGATGGCTTCCAATTCTCAAGAGTGCGAAGAGATGATTGCAGCAGCAGAAGCGAATGGCAAGCAGTTGATGATCGGACAGTGTTTGCGCTTTTGGCCGGCGTATGTGTATTTGAAAGAAGCTGTGGAGAATGGGACTTATGGTAAAGTGACTAGCGGGTATTTCTACCGCGGCGGTGCTACACCGACATGGGGACCGTGGCTGATCGATAAAGAGAAGAGCGGTGGCGCCTTATTGGATATGCATGTTCACGATATCGATATGGTCAATTGGCTGTTCGGTAAACCAGAATCTGTTTCTTGCTTGGCACGAAATGTGGTTCCGGGCAGCGGTTATGATGTCGTGTCTACAAACTATTTGTACGGTGATGGCAAAGTCATTAATGCGCAAGCCGACTGGACAATGGAAGGCGATTATGGCTTCGAAATGTTGTTCCGAGTTAACTTTGAGAAGGCTAACCTTATTTTCAACGCGAGCGGTTTGAAAGTGAACTTGAATGATGGCCCTGGGTTCAGCCCGGAGATCTCACCAGAGATGGGCTATTACCTGGAGCTGAAATACTTCGTGGAGACGCTTCTCGCAGGACAATCGGTGACAACGGCAACGCCTGCAAGTACAATGGGAACCATTGATATTGCTGTGGCGGAGATGGCGTCTGCTGATAATAAAGGTGCTTGGGTGCAGGTGAAGTAGGAAGCTAGAATGTTGACCTTGGGAATCGATAACGATTTCCAAGGTTTTTTTGCATATATAAATGTGACGAAGGAATCGAAGTTAATCATTTTCATTGACTGCAATCGCTTTCGTATTCTATGCTAATAGCATTTGCAATAACTAGAGGTGAGTACGAATGACAGACATAGATTCAACAGCATCGTGGCAAAAGCTCCGTCTATTCGCAGTCACTTGGCCGATTTTTATAGACTCTGTTTTACGTATGATGTTAGGAACCGCGGATGTATTTATGCTAAGCCGAATTTCGGATGAAGTAACCGGAGCCGTGGGCTTGGCGAATGAAATTATCGTATTCTGTATTCTGATGTTTGGCTTTGTTGGTATCGGAACAAGTGTGGCCGTCGCGCAGCATCTTGGAGCAGGCAAGGTGAAGGAAGCGAGTCGGATTTCAGCATTAGCGATCACTATAAATCTGATTTTCGGTGTAATCGTGAGTATCGCTTTAGTCGTTTTTGGCGAGCCATTGATGCATCTGATTCATTTGGCACCAGAGCAAATCGCGATCGCTAAAAAGTATTTAAATTTAATCTCCGCATTTATCTGGATTGAAGCATTGTCGTATGCAATTTCTTCGGTACTGCGCTCCAATGGTCAGACGCGGGACGTTATGTACGTTACGTTGGGGGTCAATGTGATCCACATTGTGGGTAACTCTCTCTTGATTTTCGGTAACCTAGGATTCCCCGAGTGGGGGGTAACTGGCGCGGCAGTGTCAACGATTGTCAGTCGACTCCTTGGACTCATTGTTCTTGTCGTCATCTTGTATCGCCGCTTACAGGTTCCTATCCTGCTCAAGCATTATGTGAGCTTCAATTCTCGCATAGTTAAACAAATACTTAGCATTGGATTACCTTCCGCGGGTGAGCATGTATCTTGGCAGTCCCAATACTTGATGATTTTCAGCTTCATTAATATTATCGGGGCTACGGCATTAAGTGCACATGTTTACGTCATGAACGTGACCAATTATTTCATGGCGCTGGGTTTGGCGATTGGCATGGGGACGGAAATTATTATTGGGCACATGGTAGGTGCCGGGGCTTTTCAAGCGGCTTATCATAAATTAATCCGAAGCCTGAAGATTACCTTTGTTCTGACCTTCGTAATCGTTGGGATCACGTCGATTTTCCGTAAAGAACTGCTTGGACTATTCACAGATAATCCCGATATCATTGCTATGGGATCGACGATTCTACTTCTTTCTATCATTCTGGAGCCGGGGCGAACCTTTAACTTAGTTGTCATTAATTCCTTGCGTGCAGCAGGTGATGCTAGATTCCCGGTCATGATGGGGGTTGTCTCCATGTGGGGGATTGCAGTGCCCTTATCCTATTGGCTAGGGATTCATCTAGAAATGGGCCTGCTTGGTGTATGGATTGCTTTTACAGTCGATGAATGGACGAGAGGCGTGCTGATGTATCTACGTTGGCGAAGCCGCGTATGGCAAAGCAAATCACTGGTTAGACCAAGCAGCGAAGTTTTAGCCAAATCAGTTTAATCTTATCTATAAAAGCGAAGAATCCCAAAACTCTTTGAGAGAGTCTTGGGATTCTTTTGCATATAAAAAGGGTGACAAGAAGGGGTTGTGGCTGGCGGCTGGTAATAATACTATATTCAGTTTCTTGTAAAAGAATTGGATGTTTACAAGAAATCATAGAAAAAGTGCTAGTGTCCCCCTGTATATATGAGAATCGCATCTCTCAGAAATTCAGCCGTACCGGGTTGCTTCACATCATAGTAAGCTTTGAACCGCTCATCATCCACGTACATTTGGGCAAGTCCTGCGTGGGCTTCTTTGCTATATTCACTCCAATAGAACATGAGCCATTGTCTGTGTAAGTCAGCTGCTTTTTGAGCCAATTCACTGGCGGGATCACCTTGCTTAAAAGCCTCCGCTAACGTAACGGTTACTTCTTCAGCCAAACGTGTAACCTCTTCATGCTGCTCTTGCGTCATATTGGCTATCTTGTGATTGCTCTTATTTACTTGATCATCGCCGTATTTCTCACGAATTTCTTTCCCGTATTTCTTCTCGTTATCATCAATTAGCTTTTGTTTAAAGCCTTCAAATTTCTGTTTATTGGACATAGTAAGTCTCCCTTCTTTAGAAGCAATGGTTTGTTCTACATTCGCAATGAGTAGATCCAATTGTTTTCGCTTGTCGAGAAGCTGATCTCGATGGTCCCTCAGCGCACTGGTTCCGTCAAAGGTAGGCGACGACATGATGTCTTTGATCTGCTCCAAAGAGATTCCCAGCTCCCGATAAAATAGGATTTGCTGCAGCTTATCTACCTCCGCTTGCCCATAAATGCGATATCCGGATGAGTTGATTCTTGCCGGCATAAGAAGCTCAATCTCATCATAATAGCGCAAAGTACGAGTGCTGATTCCAGCCAACTTCCCCAAGTGCTGTACCGTGTATTCCATCTGCTCACCTCCTGACAACTTAACTTTAAAGCTTTACGTAGCGTTAATGTCAATACCTTTTTTTAGCGTTGGTTGGCCATGTGAAATGAACGACGTAGGTTATAACAGCAACCAGCACGATGAAAAGCAAGCTAACAAAGAAACCAGGACGCGTGGTAGGGTGAAAAGCCGCTCCGGAAATGGCGCAAAGAATGAGTAGCAGACCTGTCCACCGTTTGAACATTCGCAAAGGTGTGTGGGCAAGCAAACGTCCTGAAGAAAGCAAGATCAATAACCAGATAAAAAGCAAGGTAAGACCTGCCGCAGTGGATATAACCGTATACATCCCCTCAGGTAAAAGCAGAGAAAGCACAATAGCAGCAGCCATTCCTCCGGAAGTTAAAGCAAGAGCAGGATAAGGAATCTGCCTCTTTCCACTTGTAGTACGGGTGAATATCCGTGGAGCGTCATGATCCTTCGCGAGTGCGACCAGCATAGCAGTAACCGCGAATAAGGAAGCAACCATTGTGGAGAAGGCGGCAATAATGAGGATGCCATTGAACACATGTGGAACATAGGGTAGCGAGTAGCTTTCCAAGCTAACCTGGAAGGGACTCTTTTTATCATGAACGGCGTGTAAGGGTAGCAGGGTTAGGACTAGGAAAAGCGAGACCATATAGAGGATTGTTAAAAGGAGGATCATGATGGAACCAGATTTGTGAGCTTCGTTCGATTTCTTTAAGCGCATGGCGAAAAGCCCCATCATTTCCGTACCGCCGAAGGCGTAGAAGGCATAGATGAAGGATGACCAAGTGCCTTTGAGCCCCGCTGGCAAAAAGGTGTTAGCAGAGATCGGAAATGAAAGCGGATGAAGTCCGCCCGAGATCCAGCCTAGTACCGCGGCACCAGCAAGGAGGAGAAATATCAAGAGAGCAGATACCTTGATGAGCGCGAAAATATGCTCCGAACGCTCAAAAGCTTTCGCCCCGAGCAAGATGACACCTACGCCGAKACTGGCATAGATCAAAGCGAACACCCACATCGGGATCGTGGGAAACCAGAATCGCGTAAACAAGGAGAGTGCAGCTAACTGACTCCCCATGATCATCAACTGCGAGCCCCAGTAAATCCAACCGCAGCTGAAGCCGGCCCAGCGGCCATAGGCTAATTTGGCATAAGTACGAAATGAACCTTGTTGTGGATTCTCACTCGTCATAAGAAGTAAAACATCAAGAACGAAATAAGTGCCTATTGCCGCGAAAATGAACAAAAAGAGCATCGAAGCGCCACCCATAGTTAGGCCGATACCAGCTCCGAGAAAGTAGCCAGTTCCTAACGTACAGGCGACGCCGAGGAGCGATAGTTGCCACCAAGTCATCGTGCTGTTCTTTGTTGGGGTTGCTTTATTGGACATGCCGCCTCCTAAGCCGTTCAAGAGAGATTGACAACAGCCCATAGTATAGCTTGTCTATTGGTAAAATATACAGTTAGGATAGGTCCATCAGAGCGAATAGCAGCCCTTCTCTTTCGATAACTTCAAACGGTTTAAGCCTCGCGTTAGGGACATTATGGCACCGACCCGTGTGCAATTCAAAGGTCCAGCCATGCAGCGGACACTCAAGCTCGCCATTTTCAAGCTCAACCTCATAGCCGGCGTGAGGGCAACGACTGGAGAGCAGTGTGTAGACACCATCGGCTTCCGTAAGGAAGAAGCGATTGCCATTCACTTTGACTTCGGACGGGTTTGCAGTAAACTGATCTTTAGAACCAATATGGATTTCATTCATGGGAATGCTCCTTTACATAAGGGATTTCTTGTGAGTACATAACCTCATTATAATTCAAACGACAGTAAAGATCTCTATGCAAATGGCAAAAACAAAGGAGCACGATTCACATGAGTACATTATCTCCATTAGCAGCAGCATTTCGCCAAACCTCCTATCCGGTTGGAGGGCATGGTCGCAGGAATATCCAAATTCTGAAAGAAGCCTTGGATGAGCTGGATGGCCAGCTTGAAAGTGATATTTATGGAACAGGTGAAGGTATAGAGAGTTTTCAGGCAGAAATGGCCGCTTATCTGGGGAAGGAGAAGGCTGTATTTTTCCCGAGCGGGACGATGGCGCAGCAAATTGCCCTACGCATTTGGTGTGATGAGAAGGGAATCCGCAAGGTCGCGTATCATCCTTTAAGCCATTTGGAAATCCATGAAGAGGATGGCCTGAAGGAGCTGCACCAGATTGAATCGATTTTATTGGGCGAGAAGGATCGATTGATTCATTTGGATGAGATCCTAACGCTGGATCAAGAGATTGCATGTCTCTTGATTGAACTGCCACAGCGAGAAATCGGTGGTGTGCTTCCTCCGTATGAGGAGCTGGTTACGATTTCGGCGCATTGCCGTGCCAAAGGGATCAAGCTGCATCTGGATGGCGCCAGATTATATGAAGTGCTGCCGTATTATCGGAAGACCGCGACGGAGCTGTGTGCGCTTTTCGACAGTGTTTATATTTCGTTCTATAAAGGAATTGGCGGCCTTGCAGGGGCTATTCTGGCTGGGGAAGAGGCGTTTACCGCGAAATCGAAGGTGTGGAAAAGGCGGCATGGCGGTGATTTGATCAGCCTCTATCCGTATTACCTTAGTGCGAGCCACTATTTCAAGCAGCGTGAGCCTAAGATGAGGCAATACTATGAGGAAGCGGTAGAGCTTGCTGCGCTGTACAATAGCTGTCATCTCGTGACTACCTTACCGCGGGTACCCGTGACGAATATGTTCCACGTTCATATCGCGATGCCGAAAGAGAAGTTGGAGCCTATCCTCGTTGGGTTGTACGCGGAGACAGGCGTAGGGTTGATCCATTATCTGCGAGAGTCGAGCGATGGGAAGTGTTTGTTTGAGGTGAGCATAGGCGATGCTTATGCGGTAACTCCGAAGGATGTTCTGAAGCGCACGTTTGAGAAGTTAGATGCGGATTTGAAAGAGGCCTAACAGCGACTATAGAAGACTACGCTACCAATAGCGCACCGTTGTTTCTTGACCATTCGTGGTGAGAAACGATTGTGCGCTTTTTAACTACATCAGAATTAATAAGTTTCCGGTACTCGGAAGAACAAATTCTTATTGGCGATAAAAACAACATCTAAAACGCGGTCGCGCCTCGTCGAATTACTTCGATAGAAGTTTTTCTCAATATCGTAATATTGTTCACCTCAGTTCGTCAGATTGTAGGTGTTTGTTAGGTGGTGGAATCGGTATACTTCAAAAAGTAAGCCCTTACATTGGGTATCTATCGGTCAGAGGGAGGGGTATTTGCAATAGGCCGCTGCTAAAGTTGAATGGACGTTATTTTTAGCCAGCAAGGCGGACCTTTTCTGCTTTCACTCACGGATGGCTGGATCTTGTTAACTTCCAATGCGAATGTTCTCTCCATTTCCAATGATTACGGGAATACTTGGTATACAAACGATACAACTGCTTTCGGTAACTCTTTTTGGTCAGCGATGTATCAAACCGCAGCAAACGACTTTCTCGAATGGGACGATCGGAGTGCGTGGCGGTTTCGGCAACAGCGTGAGCTTTGACAATATTTCGATTAACTAATTAACTAAAATCAAATGTGAGAAAGAGCCTGCGGGCTCTTTTTTTTGCTGCAGCCCTTCAGAGCATGGCCGCAAGCCGAAAAGAGACTCTGACGCTGGAATATCCAGCTTCCGAGCGAGGCCGCTAGCCGAAATGACACGCTGACGCTGGAATATCCAGCTTCCGAGCATTGCCGCAAGCCGAAAAGAGACTTTGAAGCTGGAATATCCAGCTTCCGAGCAAGGCCGCTCGCCGAAAAGACACTCTGACGCTGGAATATCCAGCTTCCGAGCGAGGCCGGTAGCCGAAACGACACTCTGACGCTGGAATATCCAGCTTCAGAGCATGGCCACTAGCCGAAAAGAGACTCTGACGCTGGAATATCCAGCTTCCGAGCGAGGCCGGTAGCCGAAATGACACTCTACGAGATTGTCGATTATTTCGACTATCTCGCCCCAGAATGTCGCTACAGCTACGCCGTATTTCCCTCGTCCCCCACCACCCGTACGATTGCCCCCTCCAATCGTAACATCGTCTCCTTTTACCAGTAACACCATTTAATCTTTTCTTATGTTTGTTCCCTAAAGTTGAGGGTTTTATCGGTTTAGACGATGACCGATTCACTGTAAAGTTAGAACCAAGGAAAGCCCTTACAAGGAAGTGAAAGGGCTTTCGAAAAAAACATAAACCGAATGAGAGAGGGTTGTTTATCACTATGAAAAAGAAATTAACTAGCTTACTTACCGCAAGTATTGCGCTTGCTATGGTAGCGACAGGCTGTTCGAGTACAAAAGAAAGCGATACCAAAACGACAGGTGCAACAGCAACAACAGAGGCAACGAAAGCGGCAGAGACAACGAAATCAACGAGCCCGGTAGAGATCACCTTCTGGAATAGCTTCGGCGGTGGCGAAGGCGATTTCGTAGATCAGATTGTCAAAGGGTATAACGATTCCCAAAAGGAAGTCATCGTGAAACAGCTGCGCCTCGAATCCAATGAGTACTATGCGAAGCTAGGCACGGCGCTTTCTTCTTCCAAAGGGCCTGATGTTGCAGTCGCTCACGTGGATCGGATTTCTCCTTTCGTCAAAGCGAAGCAAATTTTACCTCTTGATGGGCTTGCCAGCAAGGTTGGCTTTGATCTGAAACAAGTCTCAGATTCCAATATCAAAAGCGTATCCTATGACGGAAAGCCGTACGCCGTGCCGTTAGATACACATTTCCATATGTTCTACTACAACAAGGATCTACTTAAGAAAGCCGAGCTGCTGAACGACGATGGAACGCCGAAGTTAGGTGATCTAACGCCGGATGGGTTTAAGAAAACATTGGCGCAAATTCAAGCGAAGGTACCTGGTGTACAGGCGCTAGCTGTGAATACACCTTACTTCCAAGAGCCTTTCCTGAATTTGTACTATGAAGCAGGCGGCGATATTTTGAATGGTGATATGACGAAATCCGCAATCAACAATGATAAAGCGTTGAGTGTCCTTAAGTTTTACATGGATTTATACAAAAACAAATACAGTGATTTGAATGATAAAACGCCTTGGGATTCGTTCCACAGCGGGAAAGCAGCACTTTGGTTCGGAGGCGTGTGGGAAGCGGGAATATTGCTCAATGACAAATCTTTGAATATTGGCGCCATGCCGCTGCCTGCCATCTTCGGTAGTCAAACGCACTGGGGAAGCTCACATTTGCTTGTAGTTCCTTCTTATGTAACGACAGAGAAACAAGAAGCTTCGGCGAAATTCATGAAGTACTTCTCAGAGGTTGGAGGCAAAACGTGGGGGCAAGCCGGACACGTACCATCAAACAGCGCTGTAACAACAAGTGATGAGTACAAAAAGCTGCCATACCGTAATTTCTTTATCGATGCTCAAAAAACGGTGAAATTTGCACCGAAAACAGATAAGTACACAACGATTATTACTACAGTATCTGAGTCGCTGCAGAACATCCTTTTCGGTAAGCAATCGCCAGAAGATGGCTTGAAAAGTATGGATAAGCAAATCAATGATATTTTAACCAATTAATACGCCGTTTCAAATCGGGTGTAGCTTCCATGAAAGCTAACGGGAGCTCCGCCCGATCTTATACAGAAAGAAACAAGGAGAAGAGCCAATGGAGACTAAAGTAAGTGAGCGTGATCGGACATGGGTCCTCCGCGAGCGTAAACCGTTCCGAATAGCTTTGGAATTGAAGGCAATGCTGTATCTGCTGCCGTTTCTGATCCCTTTTGCCATCTTCTATCTGTGGCCGGTAGGGCGAGGCGCTTGGATGAGCTTGCATGTATGGGGCATTCAGGGGATGCAGAGATATGTAGGCTTTGCGAATTATAAAAAGATTTTCACGGATTCCGATTTTTATCTCTATTTGTGGCACTCGATTTACTTTGTCATCATCTGTACACCGACAATTATTGTACTTGGCCTAGTCTTAGCGCTGTTGATTAATCAAAATCTCCGTTTCCGAACGCTTATCCGTTCCATGTTTTTCCTGCCTTATGTACTTTCCGTCTCAGTCATCAGTTTCATATGGCTCCGACTTTTCGACTCGAAGCATGGCCCGATTAATGCGTTCTTGCATCTCATTGGTTTACCTGGTGACATTCACTGGCTGACGGATAAAC
>NZ_JBFUHL010000020.1:0-89741 GCF_056402415.1 Paenibacillus sp. P4_A9 | reverse complement strand
GATTGGAGCCGATTATGAGTACTTTTGATGTGCATTTTTGGCCAGATGATAAAAAAATTAAAGTAAGAGCTGGTACCACGTTGTTGGATGCAGGGAATAGAGCCAAAGTACATATCCGGACGCGTTGTGGTGCGAAGGCAGCCTGTTTAATGTGCAAGGTAAAGATCAATGATCAAAGTGGACTTGCGCCGTTGAATACGAATGAACAATTAAAGCTTGGCTCCCTAGCAGCTGAGGGAATTCGATTAGCATGCCAAGCGCGTGTAACGGGTGCTGTTCAGGTAACGATTCCTGAGGATCCTTTAAAGGCAGCTATTCGTGCTCAACTTGCTAGACAAAATGAGGAAGACGATTTTTCATTTTAGACAAGATAGGATGGTTGAATTGTGATTATTAAAGGAAGACGAACCCAAGGTAGAAGCTCGCTTCTGGCGCTTATCTTGGTTATTTTGCTTACAGGCTGTGCGTACCCGCAAGAACTAAGGAAAGAGAATCAAATCAATCCTGCTGAATTTATTACCGTCGTACAACAGGCCGTAGATAACTACCACGAGAAAACAGGCGTGCTTCCCATTAAAAATAGTGAGATGACAACGCCGCTCTATGAGAAGTATGTGATCGATTTTCCTAAACTGAAAAAAACGAATCTGTTGAGTACGGTACCTGCAAATGCTTTCGAGAGCGGCGGTGTGTTTATTTACGTACTCGTAGATGCAGAAACGAAGCCAGTCGTGAAGCTAATGGACTTATCCGCCTTTCAAAGTGTGGAAGATGTTCAGAAGAAAGTGAATGATTACATTGCGAAGCATGGAGGGAACATGCCTCAGGGGATTTCGCAGAATGAAGCATTTGCTTATGTAGATTTCAAGCTGTTGGGAATGAAAGAACCCGATATCAAATCAGTCTATAATCGGAAAAATGCGATTACATACATCCTGAACAAGCAAACGGGCGAAGTAGCCATTGATTATGCGATGGATCTCAACACGTTTATTCAGAACAATGCTTTAGGAAACTCGTTAAAGCCAGACCAAGATTTGCGGCAGATTCTCGTAGATAAATCCTATTTCGTGCCGATACGAAGCGTTTCATATACATGGAAAGATAATCAACCGATGCCTCAAAAGTAGTCATATAATCAACCTCTTACATCCTTGTAAGAGGTTTTTTTGTCTTTATAGAATAAGCGCAACCGACTCATCATATATTCTTTCGAAAGCCGTATGTGCTTCATAAAATATGAGCGAAAAAAAGTTGGGACGCATCTATCATATTTCTATCGAAAGTACATATATTTTTACTAGTCCAAATGAATGTACGAGTAGTCAATTGTTACCGTCATTAGCGTCAGTTGACGACCAAACTGTAGGAGGGATTCTCTTGGAGAAAGTGGATATCTTTAAGGACATTGCAGAACGAACGGGAGGGGACATTTACCTGGGGGTTGTCGGCGCAGTCCGGACAGGGAAATCAACCTTTATTAAGCGTTTTGTGGAATCTGTAGTGCTTCCGAACATTCAAAGCGAAGCGGATAGGATCCGGGCTACCGATGAACTCCCGCAGAGCGCTGCTGGCCGCACGATTATGACAACGGAGCCGAAATTCGTACCGAATAYGGCGGTTCAAATTTCTGTGGCTGAGGGGCTGAACGTAAACATTCGCCTTGTTGATTGTGTCGGATATGCAGTCGATGGCGCCAAAGGCTATGAAGACGAGAACGGACCTCGGATGATCAATACACCATGGTTCGATGAGCCGATTCCTTTCCAAGAAGCGGCTGAGATCGGGACACGGAAAGTCATTCAGGAGCACTCCACATTAGGTGTCGTGGTTACAACAGATGGTACGATTTCGGATATCCCGCGATCTTCGTATGTGTTAGCTGAAGAAAGAGTTATTAATGAACTCAAAGAGGTCGGGAAACCGTTTGTTGTGATCATTAACTCTCAGAAGCCAAACAGTGAGCCTGCACTTGAGCTGCGCAGCGAGTTGCAAAGCCGGTATGATGTTCCTGTTGTTACGATGAGTGTAGCTAGTGCTGGAGAAGAAGAGATGGTCTCCGTGCTTCGTGAAGTCCTGTATGAATTCCCGGTTCATGAAGTGAATGTGAACTTGCCTAGCTGGGTAATGGTTCTGGATGAGAATCATTGGCTGCGGACACAGTTCGAAGCATCCGTTCGCGATACAGTACAGGATATCAGGCGCTTACGTGATGTCGATCGTGTTGTCAGTCAATTTGCTGAATATGAGTTTATTGACAAGGCTGCATTAGCAGGGTTGAATATGGGGCAGGGTGTGGCAGAAATAGATCTGTTTGCACCAGATGAGCTCTATGATCGAATTCTCGTCGAGGTTGTTGGAGTCGAAATTAGAGGGAAGGATCATCTCCTCCAACTCATGCAGGAATTCACGCATGCGAAGCGAGAATATGATCAATTCGCTGAGGCCCTTGAAATGGTCAAAACAACCGGTTACGGGATAGCGCCTCCAACCTTAGCGGAGATGGCGTTAGATGAGCCGGAGTTAATCCGTCAAGGCTCCAGGTTCGGCGTTCGATTAAGAGCTACAGCGCCATCTATTCATATGATTCGTGTAGATGTCGAATCCGAGTTTTCGCCGATCATCGGAACTGAGAAGCAAAGTGAAGAGCTTGTGCGCTATCTGATGCAGGATTTCGAGGATAATCCGCTGAAGATTTGGGAGTCCGATATTTTCGGAAGATCACTGCACTCGATCGTTCGAGAAGGCATACAAGGAAAGCTTGCCCAAATGCCAGATAATGCAAGATATAAACTTCAGGAAACACTTGGACGTATTATCAATGAAGGCTCAGGCGGCCTGATCGCGATAATTTTGTAGGAAAGTGTGGACAAAAAACACTCGAAAGAGTGTTTTTTGTCGTTTCATAGCAGAAAGCTCCACATAAAATGGAAATAGCTACTTGAAATTGCTCACTGAGTGTATTACTATGAATTTATTCGTCTGCTTTCAAAGTTCATTTTGCTTAGAAAATCAACGATTTTTCAGCGGTTTATGTATAATTTCTGGGAAAACGGTGAAAACAGGAAGTAACGGAAGTGAGAAATCTTGGGGGGAGGTGAATGGCATGAATAAATCTGAATTGATCAACAAGGTTGCTGAAACATCTGAGCTTTCCAAGAAAGACGCAACAAAAGCAGTAGATGCTGTTTTTGATGCAATTTCTGAAGCATTGCAAGGTGGAGATAAAGTGCAATTGGTTGGATTTGGTAACTTCGAAGTTCGTGAACGTTCTGCTCGTAAAGGACGTAATCCACAGACTGGTGGAGAAATTGATATCCCAGCAAGCAAAATCCCAGCTTTCAAACCTGGTAAAGCACTTAAAGATGGCATTCAATAATTTGTATTTATACATAGGATTGAACGTTTCATAATTATAAAGCCGTGGCCGCGATTTGCGGGTAACGGCTTTATTTGTTTTACCTGAAAATGGCTTTACAATTTGAAATTCTCCTACTATAATTACAAAAGTGAAAGCGTTCTTCTTGGTTGTAAACGGAGTATGGCGGGGTATGGCGCAGCTCGGTAGCGCGCACCCTTGGGGTGGGTGAGGTCGCACGTTCAAATCGTGTTACTCCGATTATGAAAAAGACATCGGTGTTCGATGTCTTTTTCTGTTGAATAGAAAGGGTATGCCTATACTTTTCAACGCGTGATAGAATTTTTGTAATTCGTAGGGGGAACAAGGTTGAATAAGTTGAAACTGAAAGAACTGGTGAAGTCGCAGGATTGGACGATGTTCGGAATCATCGCCTCGATCTACTTGATCTGGCGAATAGGTACGGTTGGGAACTGGAGTACAGAATGTTGGATATTGCTATGTATCTGTTTATTAGGTGTGAGGAAGGATCAGATTGACGTAGATTGGAAACGCTTCTTTTTGATAGGAATTCCACTTTTGGGTATTTTTTATTATTTTTATGGGACAGGCAACGGATTTTGGTGGAAAATTGCGAACTGGATGTTTGAAAATAATCGCCACCCATGGCGCTGGGATAGCTATATGAACGCCATTCCGCTGAATACAGGCGGATGGGCAAGGTGGATTTCTACACCCTTTCTAGATAGAGCTATGGTGTGGGTCTACAACTATGGCTTTGTGCTTTCACTTTGGATTTGTATTGTTAGAAGCTTCTGGACACGCAGCGTCAAAAAAATGTTATCGTATGCGCTCTCCGGGCATATGTTGCAATTTCCGCTCATTTTGCCTTTCTATAACCTTATCCTGCTTCATGAAGTTTGGTATGTGAATAATCAACCCGACTTATTACATCGGACGTTTGCGGATGAGAATTCCTTACTCGTGGCCGTTATGAATTGTTTCCCAAGTATGCACACCTCTATTTCGTTTGCGATGCTCCTTCTCGCGTTACGTGAAAAGGATCGGATTTTCAAATACATGATGGTCACCTATTGTTCGGCGATTATTTTCTCAACCATGTATTTGCAGATTCACTGGGTAATCGATGTTTTCGCGGGAATGCTATTTGCCTATGGAACAGTTAAATTGACGGATCTCCTTATTCGCTTAGGCTCTCATCATGCAATACCTGAAAAATTCAAACATTTTTATCGAAAACGCACTAAATCAGCTTCTGCTGAATTATCCATCTAGCACATGTTGACTTCCGGTTACTTTTTTTGGCATCATTAGAAGTAGAAATGAAGGATAGGGAAGAACGGAGGATGGATATGGAACAATCGAAATCGAATCAGTCAAATCAATCGAACTCGAACTCGAACGGTAATGAGTATTTCGTGATTAAAGCCAAAGACAATGGCGTTCATGTGATTGGATTGACACGTGGACAGGATACACGTTTTCATCATACAGAGAAGCTGGACAAGGGTGAAGTCATGATTGCACAATTCACTGAACATACATCCGCGGTAAAGGTCAGAGGTAAGGCTTTGATTATGACCAAATTTGGCACGATCGATACAGAAGAATAATAGTAAATTGACAAAAGCAGGCATAGCCTGCTTTTTTTCTATGTACAATGGTGTATAGGACTTGTTACTATGATAACCTGTCGGTTATTTGGCTCCTGCATATGCTTAGGAGGTGTTGAATGTGAAATGGTCAATGCGCATCGTGATCACGCTAGTAATTACCGTTGTAGTCGTGATCAGTCTATCCACGCTGCCAAAGATGGATCTTTCATCAGGCTTAGGTTCCGACTACAGATGGTCCAATAATCACGGTGGTCAGCTTACGGAAACGAACTTGGCAGATCTCCTGGTACAGATTCCTCTGCAGCTGCGAATACGAAAAGTGGAGCTAAGTTCGTCTCGATTGTCACTCGATTTGAGTTTGCCCAAAAATGCTGATTCCATTGCTGTATATCGCGATTTGTATACAGTTGCACAGACAATGCTAGTTAATACCAAGAATGTAGATCAAGTGTGGGTACGTGTCATAGATTATTCAGGCGGTGCTGAAACAACTTCATCCCAACTTGTTCTCGCCATGGTAGCCCAGCGTGAATTTGGCAAAGATATGGAGAAGAAGCCAACTGAGCTTAGCTTGATTCAATTGGAACAAGAGTTGCAGAACCGCTTTCGCATCACCTACACCTCCAAATGGCAACAAAAGTACCCACTATAATTAATTGTGCTTCTATTAACGGGTTATGCTATAATAATTTGGATTGAGACATTGAAGTTCATAAATAGAGATGTGGCATACGGTTACGGAGGCTTTTGCATGAATTCTTATCGGATCCCTGAGATCGCTAAGCAATATACAGAGTATGATATGATCCAAATTCACACAGACTTGCCGGATTTTCCTGAATTGCGCACACGTCTGTTGTTTGCATTCTTGAATGAAAATAACAAACTAAGTTCATTAAGTGAATTATTTACTTTAGCAACAGCGCTTGTACAGTTAGGACTCGATACCCATGATCTTGTAACAGTATCTAATGAGGTCAAGGAGAAAAAGGCTTCTAGGTCAAGACAGCTAAAGGTGCTTGCAGGAGACTATTTTAGTGCCAGATTCTATCATCTTCTAGCTAAAACGGGACAGATCGAAATGATTAAGCAGCTCTCGAATGCGATCTGTGAAGTAAATCGTTTAAAGTTGAGCAGCTATACGAAAATGAAACAACTGAAACTGACGGCAGAAGATTACATTCACCACACGGTGGAAATCAAATCTCAGCTGTTTTTGTCTTTCTCAGAGGTCATGTCAGAGAGATATAATCAAGCATGGCCTGATATTTTGAGAGGCTACGTGAGATGTGAACTCCTATTCGATGAAATCTTCCGCATGGAGACTACTGAAAATTTTAAAGGCAGCTGGGGATATTGGCATATTAACCAGAATGGCACGAGAGACGAGAGGAAGCAGTTACAAGCTGAAGAAGCGGATACGACGAAGGTTCGTACGCTTTTAAATAAATACAACATCTCTACGCAACTGTATCAGTTGCTACACGCACAAACGAAGCAATTGCTAGATCGTGTTAATAAGCTTGAATCGGTTAAACTACAAAGTGAACTCTTTCACATGGGAGAGCCCTTTTTACGATTTACTGGGGAGCAGCCCAAAGTGTTAGAAGAAATTTAAGGGGACCTGGGCAATGAGTTTAAGCAAAACAAACAGCGACAACAAAAAAGCGAAGAGTAAAGAAGAGTTTGTACATGGTGTTTTTGAAAGTATAGCTCCAAAATATGATTTGATGAACAATATTATTAGTTTTAATAGACATAAAGCATGGCGTAAATTTGCAATGAAGAAGATGAATGTGCAGCCTGGGGATACAGCCATAGACTTGTGCTGCGGTACATGTGACTGGACGATTAGTCTTGCTCAAGCTAGTGGTACAGGAAAAATGGTTGGACTAGATTTCAGTCAGAATATGCTGGACTTTGGTGCGGCAAAAATTAAACAATTGCGTTTAGATCAGCAAATCGAGCTTATACAAGGAAATGCGATGAGTCTTCCGTTTGACGACAATTCTTTTGACTTTGCCACAATCGGGTTTGCCCTGCGTAATGTTCCCGATCTTGAGCAGGTCATCCGAGAAATGCAACGTGTCGTTAAGCCTGGGGGACTAGTTGTGTCTTTAGAGTTATCTAAACCAACATGGCAGCCGTTTAAGTCGATATACTATGTGTATTTCCGGCATATCATGCCGTTCCTTGGTAAGTTAATAGTTAAGAAATATGAGCAATACAAATGGTTGCCGGAATCATTAATTACGTTTCCTGATCATAAGCAGTTAGCGGCTATCTTCTCGAAGAATGGCTTAGATCAAGTACAAGCTTATCCACTCTTTGGTGGTGTGGCCGCGTTACATGTAGGCACTAAAGGTAAATCGAAATCAGGAGTGTAATTAGCATATGTTTACTAAACTAAAGATTTTTCTCGAAATGATTAAGTTTGAGCACAGCGTGTTTGCACTGCCATTTGCTTTCATGGGGGCAATTCTTGGCTCCGTTGTTTTGCAAGGACATTTACCTAGCTGGGCTCAGATAGGGTGGATCACTTTAGCCATGGTAGGAGCAAGAACCGCCGCGATGGCTTTGAATCGTGTAATTGATCAAGCCATTGATAAACGAAATCCACGTACAGTGAATCGGGCCATTCCTGCTGGGCTTATTTCAATCCCACAAGTTATTATCTATATCATCATCTCTTTTGCAGTTCTTTTTTGGGCAACCTATCATCTAAGTGCCTTATCGATGAAACTGCTGCCTATTGCCGTATTCTTCTTGGTGATTTATTCGTATACCAAAAGATTCACATGGACATGCCATTTCGTGCTCGGTTTGACGCTAGGCCTTGCCCCGCTTGGCGGCTGGATTGCCGTTACAGGTCAATTCACATGGTCGTCCATCATCTTTTTCTTAACTGTAGCATGCTGGAGTGCTGGTTTCGATCTCATTTATGCTTGCCAGGATGCAGAATTTGATCGCAAGGAAGGTTTGCACTCCTTTCCAAGTCGATTTGGTATTAAAGCATCTTTACATACAGCGCGGGTGCTTCATGTATTAACAGCAATCGGTTTAGTTTCCCTATTTTTTATAACGCATCTTAGTTGGCTGTATCTGGTTGGGCTTGTTATCGCTTATATCTTGTTATTTAAAGAGCATAGGCTTGTTTCACCTCAGGATTTATCCAAATTAAACACAGCTTTCTTCACGATGAATGGCGTATTAAGCTTAGTCATGTTCACATTCACATTACTTGATGTACTAGTGAGCCAACACTCATGAGCAGCGGAAACTGGGTCATTGGAATTTCAGGCGCTAGTGGAGCTCAATACGGTGTGCGATTATGCGAAGTGTTGTTGGATCTTGGCTTAGATGTGCATCTTATTATTACGGATGCTGGCTGGCGAGTGCTGCAGGATGAACTGGATTGGAACGCAACGAAGCGTCAGGATGTGTTGGAGAAGCAGTTCGGGGGACGGACAGGCTCTTTTGTGTATCATCCAGTTGCGAATATAGGAGCAACAGTCGCAAGTGGTTCTTTTCGCACCAAAGGGATGGTTGTGATTCCATGCTCGATGGGCACATTATCAGGGATCGCTCATGGTTCGTCCGATAACTTACTTGAACRTACCGCGGATGTCATGCTGAAAGAAGGAAGAAAATTAATACTGGTGCCAAGGGAAACACCCTTACATGCTATACATTTAGAAAATATGCTTACCCTAACAAGAATGGGTGTGCGAATGATACCCGCTATGCCAGCCTTCTATAATCGTCCGCGCTCAATCGATGAGATGGTTGATTTTTTGGTAGGAAAAGTGATGGATAGTATGGAGATTGAACATTCTTTGTACCGTAGATGGGGAGATATTGATGAGCAACCTAGACCCTAAAATCCGAATCGGTCGAATCAATTATACAAATGTGTGGCCGATATATTATTATTTTCCAGAACTGATGAATAGTTCTGACGTCGATATTATTGAGCAAGTACCCACATCACTTAATCAAGCAATGGCTGAGGGCCGCATTGATATGGGGCCAATTTCTTCCTTTTCATATGGACAATTTTTTGAGGATTATATGCTATTTCCGGATCTTTCTGTAAGCTCTTATGGCGAAGTCAATTCGATCCTGCTTTTCCATGACAAACCACTGCGTGAAATCGTGAATGGGAAGATTATTCTTCCAACAACGTCAGCGACTTCTGTGAATTTACTTAAAATCATTATAGAGAAATTTTATAAAGGTAAGCCGACTTATGAATATGCGAAGCCAAGCTTAGACCAAATGATGGAAGGAGCGGACGCTGCGCTTCTCATTGGGGATGATGCCATTAAGGAAAGCTGGCGGAATCAGAAGTATATGATTACAGATCTTGGTCAAGAGTGGGCCAAGTGGACTGGGAAGTGGATGTCGTTCGCTGTCTGGGCGATCCGCAAAGAAACGATTCGTAGCTATCCAGAGCTAGTGGGTTCCATTTTTGAAGCATTTAAAGCGAGTAAAGAGAAAGCCCATCAGGAGCCGCAGAACATGATCGAGGAGGCAAAAGCTGCCGTTGGCGGCACCTCTGAATTTTGGAATCATTATTTTCATACTTTGTGTTATGATTTTGCAGCTGAACAGTGGGAAGGGCTTAATTCGTATTATCAGTACTGCTACGAACTTGGTTTCCTGCCCAAACCAGTTCAAATAGGCATTTGGGAAGAGAATAAAGTGGCACGGGTGACCGAATGAAAAACTTAATGGATATTTATTCTAGAAAGAGAAGAGATATTTCAGCGATTGAAAAAGAACTTGAGGAAAGCGTAAATAACGATCATACTTTACTAAGAGAAACGTCGATACATCTGCTTAAAGCCGGAGGAAAGCGAATCAGGCCTGTTTTTGTTCTGCTTTCTGGTGAATTTGGTAGTTATCAACTTCAAACGATAAAAAATGTTGCGGTGCCATTGGAACTTATTCACATGGCCTCTCTTGTCCATGATGATGTGATTGACGATGCTAATACGCGGCGTGGACAATTGACGGTTCGTTCCAAATGGGATAATCGCATTGCTATGTTTACAGGCGATTATATTTTCGCTAGAGCTCTAGGTGTCATTACTCGGATTCCGAATCCAATCGTGCATCAAATTATGTCAAAAGCCATTGTTGAAATGTCCATTGGAGAGATGGAACAAATTCGTTTCTTTTTCCAATCGGAACAAACGATTAGAGATTATTTACTGCGAATTCGGCGGAAAACTGCTTTATTAATTGCGATCTCATGTCAATTGGGTGCGATGGCATCTGGTGCACCAGATTGGGTGAGCACTAAATTGTATAATTTTGGCTATAATGTAGGTATGGCCTTCCAAATTAGAGATGATATTCTGGATTTAATCGGGACTGAAAAGCAGATCGGGAAACCGCCTGGGAGTGATGTCAAGCAAGGGAATATCACCTTGCCGGTGTTGCTCACCATGCAAGACCCCGCTTTAAAGCCTATGATATTGACAGAACTTGATCGAATACATAAACTGGATGGACAAACGGATGTTAGTCGATTCCTAGAAATGATACGAGGCAGTGCTGGCATCAAGGAAGCCGATCGTCTTTCTCAGGTCTATATTGATAAAGCGATTTCGTCACTCCACAAGCTGCCGGATATCCAAGCGAAAAAGGATCTCATCGAAATCGCTCATTTTATCGGGAATCGATCTTATTAACGAAAACGGTAAGTGGACGCTTACGAAGTCAGTTTTCTGACGAAAACTTTAAGGAGGTAGTCTTTCAATGGAAAAAACATTTCTCATGGTTAAACCTGATGGCGTACAACGGGGACTTGTCGGCGAGATTGTAAAACGGTTTGAACAGAAAGGTTTCCAATTGATTGGCAGCAAGTTGACGGTCATTTCCCGAGAGCAAGCCGAGGTTCATTATGCGGAGCATAAAGGAAAAGATTTTTTCGATAGACTCGTGAATTTTATTACATCAGGACCTGTCTTTGCGATGGTATGGCATGGCGATCAAGTTGTTGCTTTGTCCAGGACTATGATTGGTAAAACAAATTCGCTTGAAGCCGCGCCTGGAACGATTCGCGGTGACTACGCCGTACATACGAATCTCAATCTTATTCATGGTTCCGATTCGCCTGAAAGTGCCGAACGTGAGATTAACAATTTCTTTCAGCCTAACGAAATTTTTGAGTATTCGAAGAACATTCAAGAATGGATCTAATCCGATTAAACGAAGAATCTGGTATCTAAATGGATACGGGTTCTTTTTTGTTGTTTTTTGAAGGATTTTGGTAATTCCACACAGAATGTATCAGAATAGAATATGATCAAGGTGGGTGGACAGCATGGAGGATCAAGATTTTTTATTGTTTATCAAAAAAATAAAGGAACATACGGCCATAGATCTTGCGCTGTACAAGGAAGCGCAAATGAAACGACGATTAACTACCTTGCGGATGAAGCGGGGTTACAATACATTTGTTGCTTTTTTCGATGCGATGATGAAGGATAAAGAATTATTTTATGAGTTTTTGGATCGGATGACGATCAATGTTTCAGAATTTTGGCGGAATCCGAACCGATGGGAGCTCGTGGAAAAGAAATTTATTCCCGAGATGCTAGAACGAAATCGCCGGTTGAAAATTTGGAGTGCAGCTTGCTCCACAGGAGAAGAGCCGTATACGCTAGCAATGATTTTAGCTGAGCAAGGGGCACTTAGTGAAACGAACCTACACGCTACGGATATAGATGACGGTGCCTTGGAGAAAGCTCGTAAAGGTATGTATTTGGATCGTTCGGTGCGTGATGTGCCACCTAATTATGTGAAGAAATATTTTAAACAAGATGGCGTTATGTATCATGTTTCCGATGAACTCAAAAAAACGATTAAATTTCAGAAGCAGAATTTGCTTGTCGATACATTTGACAGCGGTTTCGATCTCATTGTTTGCCGCAATGTGATTATCTATTTTACAGAAGAAGCGAAGCATTTGCTGTATCAGAAATTCGCCAAAGCTTTAAAACCAGGCGGACTCCTATTCGTTGGCTCGACAGAGCAAATTTTCTCCCCTGGTCAATATGACCTTGAGGCAACTGAAACATTCTTTTATCGGAAAAAGGGTGTATAAGAACTTCCATATCTTCCAATACTAAGATGTAGCAAAGCAAAGTGAGGTAATTGCCACGCTTTGAACAATGCAAACACGCTTAGGGGGCTATCATGGACAAACGCAAGGTGATTACCGCTTATCGCAGAGGAATGATTTCTATTCAAGAATGTGCTCAAATTCTAGGAGTCGATTCTTCACAAATTACGGGTCTAATGAATGATCCTCAGCTTTGTGAGCCTCCGAGGGTCGTCCAGAAGCAGCCTATGCACGGGTAATACTAGCTCCTGTCTAGATGATGACACGCTTACGCGGAAGGGATTGTCCCTGACACGTGAAGCGTGTTTTTGCATTTGTGTTGTTGCCAAACCTGTGTAGCTATACTATAATGACAACAGATAATCGCGCGTCAAAGCGCTAAAGTGCTTAGTGCTGCAGCTTTTTCATCGTGGCACACAAAGTAAGTATGCTCGGTTTTTCCATACTATTATGTTTATATACGGAGTTCGATTTTCTTCGTAAAATTCTTAGGGGGTAACGGATTGTGAGATATTTAACAGCTGGTGAAACGCATGGACCGCAGCTCACTGCGATTATTGAAGGGTTCCCAAGTAATGTAACCCTGAACTTTGAAGATTTAAACCATCAATTACATAGACGTCAAAAAGGCTACGGTCGCGGTCGTCGGATGCAAATTGAGAAAGATACAGCGACAATTGCAGGCGGCGTGCGTCACGGCAAAACAACTGGTGCTCCAATTGCACTCGTTGTCGTGAACAATGACTGGAAGCACTGGACATCCGTTATGGGTATTGAACCCGTTGAAGAAGATAACGAAGGCAAGCGCCGTGTGAACCGTCCTCGTCCTGGACATGCGGATTTGAACGGCGGCCTTAAATATAATCAAAAAGATTTGCGTAACATTTTGGAGAGATCAAGTGCTCGTGAAACAACGATGCGAGTGGCTACTGGAGCTGTCGCACGACAATTATTAGCTGAGTTCGGGATCAAAGTGGCTGGACAAGTTATCCGTATTGGGGATGTCGAAGTAGAGCGTCAAGAGCTTCCTGTCGATGAACTCATTCGTATTACTGAAGAATCTCCAGTACGCGTTGTTGATAAAGAAGCAGAAGCGAAAATGATCGCTGCGATCGACGCTGCCAAAGAAGATGGCGATACCTTGGGTGGTATTGTTGAAGTTATCATTGAAGGCGTACCTGTAGGACTAGGTAGTCATGTCCAATGGGATCGCAAATTGGATGGTAAAATTGCACAAGCTGTACTTTCCATTCAAGCCTTCAAAGGTGTTGAATTCGGTATCGGTTTTGAAGCAGCAGAGCGCAGAGGCTCAAATGTTCACGATGAAATCTTATTTACGCAAGAAACTGGCTTTAGACGTAGAACGAATCGTGCAGGTGGATTCGAAGGCGGAATGACAACGGGCGAGCAAATCATCGTTCGTGGTGTGATGAAGCCAATCTCGACCTTGTACAAACCGCTGCAAAGCGTTGATATTGATACGAAGGAAGTATTTACAGCGCAGGTTGAGCGTTCCGACACTTGTGCAGTGCCAGCAGCAGGCGTGATCATGGAGAACGTGATCGCTTGGGAAGTGGCCAATGCTTTCTTAGATAAATTCGGCGGAGACTCCATCGAAGAAATCCGTGCGAACCTAGCGAATTTCCTCAAGCAAGTGGAGAACTACTAAGATGAGAGAACTTACCGTAGAGCTTGGAGAACGGTCTTATCCCATTTATATTGGACAAGGCATTCTTACCAATATCGCGGCACTGTTCGATCGCGCGAAGCTCAGCCGCAAGTCGCCACTGCTCCTCGTCACCGACGAGTCGGTGGCGGCACTGCACTTGGAGCGCGTCTTGACTCTGCTCCGTGAAGGCGGCTTCGCCGCGACAGCCTGCGTTGTGCCCGCAGGCGAAACCTCCAAATCCCTCGCGCAGCTCGAGGGAATCGTCACTGCCGCCCTCCAGGCGGGCCTTGATCGCAATTCTGCGATCGTTGCCCTCGGAGGAGGCGTGGTCGGCGATCTCGCCGGCTTCGCTGCGGCGAGCTTCATGCGCGGGATCCGCTTCGTGCAGATCCCGACGACCATCCTTGCCCACGACAGTTCTGTCGGAGGCAAGGTAGCGGTCAATCACCCGATGGCGAAGAACATCATCGGCGCATTCCACCAGCCGGAGCTTGTTCTGTTCGACATCGACTTGCTATTGACGTTGCCAGAGCGCGAAGTGAAGGCAGGCCTGTCTGAAGTGATCAAGCATGGCTTGATCTGGGATGCGGCCTTTACACAGTGGTGTGATGACAACGCAGACAAGCTGTTAGCTTTAGATCCAGAAGCGTTAAGTTACGCGTTATACATAGGTTGTCAGGTAAAGGCTATCGTCGTATCACAGGATGAGCGCGAGAATGATCTCCGCGCGATTCTTAACCTGGGTCATACGATAGGTCATGCCTTAGAAGCCGTAGCTGGCTACGGTGAGTTGCTGCACGGTGAGGCCATTGCCATTGGTATGGTCGGTGCCTCGAAGCTTGCTCAGCAGTTCGGCTACAGTGTGGATATTCATACCGTGACCAAAGGTTTGTTCTTAAAATATGGCTTACCCGTGAGCATCCCGACGCATTTGGATACGGATCGCATTATGAGTGCCATGATGCATGATAAGAAGTTCAAAGAAGGTACGATGGTGTACATCATCCCAACCGAAATTGGCAAAGTCGAGATCCGCAAGGATGTAACAGCGCAGCAAGTCAGAGAGATTGTTGACCTTCTAAAAGGGGAGAAATAACCGATGTACTTAAGGGGAATTCGTGGCGCGACAACAGTTCAACAGAATGATGCAGATGAAATTCTTGCTGCAACGAGTGAGCTTCTACAAGCGATTGTAGAAGCAAATGATTTCCGTCCAGAAGATATCGGATCGGTCTTCATCACGGTAACCGAAGATATTACGGCAACATTCCCGGCAAGAGCGATTCGTACGCTAGTTGGTTGGGAGCTTGTTCCACTGATGTGTTCCTTGGAAGTGCCAGTTGAGAATGCATTGCCCAAATGTATTCGTTTGATGGTACAGGTCAACACGACCAAAACCCAAGCGGAAATAAACCATGTATATTTAAAAGAAGCCAAAGCACTTCGTCCTGATATTGTTAAATTGACAAATGAAGCTACCCGGTAGTATAGTGAAATTAGATGAGTTTAGGTTAGTAGAGCAGAGTTTAGTCGAGTAGAGCAGAGCCGAGTTGAGATGAGAAAAAGTAAATAGCTGTCGTGTGATGATAAGCTCGTTCCCACAGGGGATCGTCTATTTCCTCATACCTAGCCATCATTTTCTTTTTTTCACATTCATCCTGATCGTCTACTGAAACTAAAGTCAACCTCTACCCTAGGTAGAGGTTTTTTTGTATTCGAATAGAGTTTTGAGCGCCGCTACGTGTGAGTAGCTCACAAGCTGAGAGGGGATGTTTCCATGTATACACCTGAATTGCAAGAAGTCATTCGTTTGTCCAAAGATTATAATCTAATCCCAGTGGTGCGTCATTTACTAGCTGATACTGAGACGCCAATCCGTGTATTCCAACATTTATATCAAGAGCCTCGTGCATTTTTATTAGAAAGCGTAGAGGGAGGAGTGAAATGGGCCCGTTACTCATTCTTAGGCAGTGATCCCTTCTTGATGATAACGGCGAAGCATGGAAAAACAACGGTCGAAACGCAATCCGAGAAAAAAATCACAGATGAGAAACCGATCGAAGTATTGAAGGCTTATCTTCGCTCCTACTCTAGCCCTCAGCTAGCGGATCTACCGCGATTTACAGGCGGAGCTGTTGGATTCTTCGGATATGACTTACTGCAATACTATGAGAAACTACCCGCTCATCAAATCGATGATTTACAAATGAACGATATTCAATTCATGTTCTGCGATCAAGTCATTGTGTTTGATCATTTCAAACAACAGATTAAAGTGATCGCGAACCTACATGTGCCTCAATTCGCGACCGATGCGGATATTGCGACAGCCTATCAAGCAACCTGTGAGAAAATCGATGCGACAATCGAGAAGATCAAACGTCCGTTGAGTTCGGATACGATGACACACAATCCAATCGTCTCTGAGCCTGAGCTAGGCGACATTCGCTCTAACATCACGAAAGAAAAGTACATTGCCAATGTCAACAAAGCGAAGGAATACATTCGCGCCGGCGATATTTTCCAAGTCGTGCTCTCGCAGCGTTTTGAAATGGAAACAACGGTTTCTCCTTTGCAGGTATATCGCGTACTCCGTACGATGAATCCTTCTCCTTATATGTATGTGCTGAAAATGGACGATGAGATTATCGTTGGAACGTCTCCTGAGCTGTTAGTACGGGTTGAAGAAGAAAAAGTAGAAACGCGGCCGATAGCCGGAACAAGACCAAGAGGGAAAACACCGGAGGAAGACCAAACATTAGAGCTGGAATTGCTTGCCGACGAGAAAGAGCGTGCAGAGCATCTGATGCTAGTTGATCTGGGACGTAATGATATCGGGCGTGTTTCGGAATTCGGAACCGTTAAATGTGATACCTTTATGGATGTTGAACGCTATTCGCACGTGATGCATATCGTTTCGAACGTATCTGGTAAAATTGCCAAGGATAAGGACTTCTTCGATGCTTTCCTTTCCTGTATGCCTGCTGGAACGGTGTCTGGAGCGCCGAAACTCAGAGCAATGGGGATCATTGCAGAACTTGAACCAGAATCTCGCGGTTCGTACGCAGGAGCAATTGGGTATCTTGGGTTTTCGGGGAATTTGGATACCTGTATCACGATTCGTACGATCGTTTTCAAAAAAGGTAAAGCCTATGTGCAAGCTGGAGCAGGCATTGTATGGGATTCCGTTCCTGAGAACGAATATCAAGAAACCGTGAATAAAGCGACGGCTTTGCTGAAATCAATTCGTATGGCAGAAGCCATGTTCAGTCCTGAGCCTAGACCTGTTAGCGATATTAACAAAGATTATTTTGTTAACTCATAGAAGAAGGAGGCATGGAAGAACATGAGTGGATTGATTACGATACAGCAAGCACTTGCTAAAGTCATCGGTGGCAGTCATTTGTCCCGAGAAGAGGCCCGTAGTATTATGTCCGAGATTATGGAGGGAGCAGCTTCTCCTGCGCAAATAGGCAGTTTATTGACGGGTCTCCGCATTAAAGGGGAAACATTTGAAGAGATTACGGGCTTTGCTGAGACGATGCGCAGTAAAGCTGTGCAGGTGAAAGTACACCAAAGTGATCTCCTTGATACATGCGGAACGGGCGGAGATGGCGCAGATACGTTCAATATCTCAACTACAGCTGCCATAGTTGCATCAGCAGGCGGTATCCGAGTGGCCAAACACGGGAACAGGGCAATGTCGAGTAAAAGCGGGAGCGCTGATGTCTTAGAAGCGCTAGGCGTGAAGATTACACTGAGTGGCGAGCAAGCTGCGAAGTGTTTGGAACGAACGGGTATTTGCTTCATGTTTGCGCAAGCCTATCATCAATCCATGAAGCATGTCGCTGCTCCTCGTAAAGAGCTTGGATTTAGAACGGTTTTCAATTTGCTTGGACCGTTAACTAATCCTGCGGGCGCAGATCGCCAAGTACTTGGCGTCTTCGACAGAACCAAGACAGAGATGCTGGCACAATCCCTTCAAGCACTTGGCTTGAAGCGTGCGCTTGTTGTGGCCAGCGAGGATGGGTTGGATGAGTTCAGTATCTCCGCACCTACCAAGGTGACTGAGCTGAAATCTGATATCATCACGACCTATACGATAACGCCAGACGATTTAGGTCTTCGTGCACATAGTATCAAAGATGTAGCTGGGGGCGATGCTTCCCTAAACGCTGAAATTATTCGTCATATTTTTGCAGGTGAAAAAGGACCTTATCGTGACATCGTGCTTGCGAATGCAGCCGCTTGTTTCTATGTGACTGGCCATGTAGGCACGCTTCAACAGGGTGTTAAATTCGCAGCTGATGTGATTGATTCAGGACGTGCGGAGCAGAAATTGAATGATTTAATCCAATATACAGGAGAATTATGCCATGTTTCTTGATAAAATTGTTGCTACGAAGCGTGTAGAAGTGGAAGCAATGAGCAGCTTTTCGATCGCGGAGGCTGAGAAGCGGATCTCACAGCTTCCGCCTTGCTTAGGCTTTGAGCGGGCGCTGACGACGCGGAAGAACCGCGCGATGGGGCTTATTGCGGAAGTGAAGAAAGCATCACCTTCCAAAGGCTTAATTCGCGAGGATTTTGAACCTGTCGCTTTGGCTCAGGCTTATGAACGCGCAGGCGCGGATTGTATCTCGGTTCTGACGGATGTTTCTTATTTCCAAGGAAGCAATGACTACTTACAAGCCGTACGCAAAGCGGTTAATGTTCCTCTATTGCGGAAGGATTTTACAATTGATCCTAAGCAAATCTATGAAGCAAGGCTTCTTGGAGCAGATGCTATTCTGTTGATTGCGGCTATTCTGACGACGGACCAAATGAGATCGTATCTAACCCTTGCGAAGGACCTTGGCTTGGATGCACTCGTTGAAGTACACGATCGTGAAGAACTAGAACGCGCGCTTGAACTGGATACTCAACTGATCGGTGTAAATAACCGGAATTTGAAAACCTTCGTAACCGATCTAGGAACAACGGAAGAATTAATCCGCTTTATGCCTAAGGGTAAAACAGTGGTGAGCGAAAGCGGCATTTCTACCGTTGAAGATATGGCTTATGTAGGTCAAGTAGGTGCACAAGCTGTATTGATTGGCGAGCATTTCATGCGTCAACCAGTCGTTGAGCAAGCTGTTCATGATCTGATGGGTGAGTTGGTCGAAAAGGCGTAGTAATAGGGAAGAAAGAGGCGAATTTGATGGCTGTGGGAACGATTCCAACGGTAAAAATTTGTGGACTTCAAAGCGTTGAAGTGTTAAAATCAATCGTACATTTGCCGATAGCTCATATCGGCTTTGTTTTTGCACCGAGCAAGCGACAGGTTACGCCTGAGAAAGCTGCTGAGCTCATTGATTACTTGAAATCTGAGGAAGCGAATGGTCATACAATACCGCTTACTGTTGGAGTTTTTGTCAATCCAACGCAGGAGCAGTTGATGGAGATCTTAGCTGTAGCTCCTTTGGACATCGTACAACTTCATAGTCAGGAAACGCCGGCATTTTGCGGCTGGGTTCGTGAACATTTTGGGGTACAGGTGTTTAAATCGGTTTCCATTTCCAAAACGGAAGATTCCATGCCCACACTAGACAGTGTGGCTGCTCAGCTCGATCCATATATTGGAACCGTTGATGCGATATTGCTGGATACGTTTGACCCTATATACGGGGGCGGATCTGGTACCACTTTTGCATGGGATTGTATTCCTGTGTATCAAGAGTGGGCTCGAACCACAGGTATTCAACTGCTCGTTGCTGGTGGACTTCGACATGATAATGTAGATCAATTAGTGAATGCTTATGCTCCAGATGGCGTTGATGTATCGAGCGGCGTGGAGACAGATGGCGTGAAAGATATTGCGAAAATAACCGCGTTTGTGGAAAGGGTGACCCGTAAGTGACACAAGTACCTGATCAGCATGGTAGATTTGGCAAGTTCGGTGGCCGTTATGTGCCCGAGACATTGATGAATGCCCTACATGAGCTTGAAGAAGCTTATGCGCGATATAAAGATGATCCTGAATTTATTGCTGAGGTTCGTTATTTGCAAAAGCAGTATTCCGGCAGACCTACTCCGCTATATTATGCAGAGCGCTTAACTGAGCTGCTCGGCGGAGCTAAGATTTATTTGAAACGTGAAGATTTAAACCATACAGGTGCTCACAAGATTAACAACACCATCGGACAAGCGGTTCTTGCTAAACGTATGGGGAAAAAGAAAATCATCGCGGAAACTGGAGCAGGTCAGCATGGTGTTGCTTCTGCTACGGTCGCGGCTTTAATGGGCTTTGAATGTAAAGTGTTCATGGGGGAAGAAGACACGAAGCGTCAGCAATTGAATGTATTCCGCATGAAATTGTTAGGCTCGGAAGTTATTCCTGTTACTTCGGGAACGCGCACGTTGAAAGATGCTTGTAACGAAACACTGCGCTACTGGGTAAGTAACGTGCAAGACACGTACTATATTCTTGGATCAGTTACAGGACCACACCCGTATCCGATGATGGTTCGTGATTTCCAACGCGTGATCGGGGATGAGTCCCGTGAGCAGATCTTAGAAACAGAAGGCAGATTGCCGGATGCGGTTGTTGCTTGTGTAGGTGGAGGCAGCAATGCGATGGGGATTTTCTATCCATTCGTTCAAGATGCTTCGGTGAAATTGATTGGCGTGGAAGCAGCTGGACGCGGCGTTAACACAGAAGAACATGCAGCAACGATGACCAAAGGAACGCCAGGTGTATTCCAAGGTTCACTCAGCTACCTGCTTCAGGATGAGTATGGTCAGGTATTGCCGGCGCATTCAATCTCAGCAGGTCTTGACTACCCGGGAATTGGTCCTGAACATGCGTATCTCAAAGATTCAGAGCGTGCTTCTTATTATCCAATCACGGATCAGGAAGCGTTAGATGCTCTTCAATTGCTGAGCCGCACAGAAGGTATCATTCCTGCTTTAGAGAGCGCACATGCGATAGCACACACGTTGAAATTAGCACCAACAATGTCCAAGGATCAAATCATAATCGTAAGCTTGTCCGGACGCGGTGATAAAGATGTGGAATCCATTATTAGTTATCTTGGCGAGGGGGTATAGGCGATGAACCGTATTGACAGTCGTTTTGCAGAACTCAAAGCGCGCGGTGAAACCGCAATGATTCCCTTTCTAACAATTGGTGACCCGTCGATTGAAGCTTCCTTAGAGCTTATTCTGGAAATGGAACGCGCAGGTGCAGATTTAATCGAGCTTGGTGTGCCGTATTCGGATCCACTAGCAGATGGGCCAGTTATACAACGCTCCTCCGAGCGGGCTTTAAAACGCAAAATATCCATCTTTGATGTCATCGATGTGGCTAAACAGGCTAGGAATCGAGGATCACAGCTTCCATTCATCCTGTTTACATACTATAATCCGGTTCTGCAGATTGGTCTTGAGCGGATTTTCAAGGTGATGCAGGAGAATGAAATCAGTGGCATAATTATTCCTGATCTTCCGTTAGAGGAAGATAGTGAGACTAGAGCTATTGCTGAGCAATACGGCGTTCATTTGATTCCGCTAGTAGCACCAACATCCAATGAACGTGTTCAACGGATTGCAGCAGGTGCGCGCGGTTTCGTTTATTGTGTATCTTCACTTGGTGTAACAGGTGAGCGTGCTGAATTTTTTGGCGGGATTGAGGATTTCCTTGCAACCGTTCGTGAAGCCGCGTCAGTGCCCATTGTTGTGGGCTTCGGCATATCATCGCGTGAGCAGGTTGAACGCTTTGAGAAGCTTTGTGATGGTGTTGTCGTAGGGAGTGCGATTGTTCGCACGATTGAAAACGCATTGCCACATTTCGAAGCAGATGCTTCACATCCGGAAGGCCTTGCACAAGTAGGTAACTTTGTAGGTCAATTGAAACGTTCGAACTACTAATTGATGAGGTGACTTCATGAAACCGAAACAAACGATTATACATTTACCCGTCTACCAACCAGGAAAACCAATTGAGGAAGTAAAGCGTGAACTTGGGCTTACGGAAGTCATTAAGCTTGCTTCCAATGAGAACCCATTCGGGTCTTCTCCGCATGCAAAGGCAGCGATTGAGACGGAAATAGCGAATATTAGTCTTTATCCAGATGGTGGGGCTGTGCAGTTAACAGATGCGGTAGCAGCTTCCCTTGGTGTAGAGACAAATCAGCTCATCTTCGGCGCGGGCTCGGATGAAGTCATCCTCATGCTAGCGCGTGCTTTCTTAGTGCCAGGTGATGAGTCTGTAATGGCTTCCCATACGTTCCCACAATACAAGCACAATTGTGAGATCGAAGGTGCTATTTCCATTGAGGTACCATTGAAAGATGGTACTCATGATTTGGATGCAATGGCTGCTGCCATTACAGAACGCACGAAAATTGTTTGGATTTGTAATCCGAACAACCCAACGGGAACGATGAACACAGATGCTGAAATTAAAGCATTTCTGGCCAAAGTTCCTGCTCACACCATCGTAGTCCTTGATGAGGCCTATTGTGAGTACAACACTACAGGTGAATTCCCAGATAGTATTGAGCTTATTGGTCAATACAAGAATGTTATCTCCTTGCGCACTTTCTCCAAAATCTATGGGTTGGCGTCCCTTCGCATTGGTTACGGAATTGGGCATCCGGATGTTATTCGTTCCATCAACCAGGTGCGTGAGCCCTTCAATACAACTCGCTTCGCACAAGCTGCTGCACTAGCGGCGATCAAGGATCAGGATTTCATCGCGAGCTGCCGCGAAGCGAATACAGCGGGTCTACACTACTTAGAAGAACAATTCAAACAACTTGGGCTGCAATCGTTTCCTGCACATGGGAACTTTATTATGGTGGACGTAGCTCGTCCAGCAGCAGACGTATTCAACGGCTTATTGCGTCGAGGGTTAATCGTTCGCGGTGGACATATGCTTGGATTCCCTACATCGCTGCGTGTCACAATTGGTTCAAGCGAGCAAAATGCAAAATTCATTGCGGCTCTAACGGAAGTTCTTGCAGAGGTTCCTGTTCAAGCCTAATTCAGAGGATAAAGGTTGATTCCTGTCATGACGAAAATAGCAATATTCGGAGTAGGGCTGATCGGTGGATCACTAGCCTTATGTTTCAAAGGAAAACCAGACTACACCGTTGTCGGTCATTCGCCCAATCCGAATTCGGTTCAGAAGCTTCTGAAACGGAATGTTGTCGATTATGCAACAACAGATATGGCCGAAGCTGTGGATGGGGCTGACTATATTTTCCTATGCGTACCCGTGGGTAATCTGGAAGAATATGTTCAGAAGCTGATGAAGCTGCCCTTGAAACAAGGCTGCATCATCACGGATGTGGGGAGCACGAAGGCATCGATCACAGAAAGCGCAGCAGCACACTTGAAAGAAGGTTACTTTTTTATCGGCGGCCATCCGATGGCAGGCTCTGAGCGGCATGGGGTAGAGGCAGCTTCCTCGCACTTGTACGAGAATGCTTTCTATGTGTTGACACCTGCTGAAGGCACGCCACAGGCTGAAGTGGATCGTCTTTCAAGTCTGCTTAGTCAAACTAAAGCACAAATCGTTCAAGTCGACGCTCGCGAGCATGATGATATCGTTGGGGCTATCAGTCATTTGCCGCATATCATCGCAGTAGCGCTCGTTAACCAAGTAAGAGTGTATAACGAGAGTAATCCCTTGTATCAAAACTTGGCAGCTGGAGGCTTTCGAGATATTACCCGGATTGCATCAAGTGAGCCGACGATTTGGCGTGATATCCTAGTCAACAATCGTAATGTTTTGCTTAAGCTGCTGAAGGATTGGAATGAGGAGATTTCCCGATTCGTTCAGCTGATCGAGCAAAGCGATGGAGATGGCATTGCGGAGCAGTTCCGTATTGCAGGTGAATTCCGCAACAAGTTACCGGAACGTCGAAAAGGTGTTCTCACTTCCCTTTTTGATATTTATGTGGATGTTCCCGATCATCCTGGTATCATAGGCTCAATCACATCGCTGCTTGGAAATGAACGAATCAATTTGAGCAATATTCAAATTATAGAGAGTCGTGAAGATGTTCCTGGCGTTCTCAGATTATCCTTCCGTAACCAAGAGGAAGCAGATCGGGCTTCCGAGTTGCTAGGGAAAGAATATGCAGTGCATGTTTAATTTCGAATATTATCAATAATATGTGGGCTTTCTGCACGTTGATATCTATCAACGTGGGGAAGGTCCTTTTCTTTTATTTTTGTAAACGGATTCACAGGTCAAAAGGCTCATGCTATAATGGGTCTTATTGTTTATTTCTAAGACTATTTATTGTTATGGGGCGGTTGATCTGAAATACCGAATGCTGATAGTAAGCTTGTTAGCGGTCATGATTGTCATTCTTAATTTTTCACCTATTTTGGCTAGTGCGAAAGATGTGTATTATTCCAGTGAGGTAGCCGTTCTTGTCTATCACCACATTGACGAGCATGAACAGAGCTCAGTCACAATCACGCCGAGGCTGTTTGAGCGGCAGCTAGTATCGTTACAGCGCAAAGGCTTTCAATTCATTACCTTGGATCAATTTAAGGACTTCAAGAGCAATGGAAAAGCAATACCAGATAATGCGGTGCTCGTCACATTTGACGATGGCTACGAGAGCTTTTATACGTACGCATATCCTATTCTACAAAAACTACATATCCCAGCAGTGAATTTTGTCATCACGAAGGATCTGGATGATCCCACAAGGCCTAAGTTGGTGTCTCTATCCAAAGATGAGATTAGACAGATGCGTAGAGATGACCCCTATATTGAATTTCAAGGGCACTCTGATGAGCTTCATGCGATGAAAGATGGGAAACCAATGCTATCCAACAAGCTTATCCTCAATGGAGCGCTAGAAACTGAAGCTGAGTTTAAGAAGAGGGTTGTACAAGACACCCGCAATTGTATTGCCAAGCTCAAGGAGTTAAATGCTTCCAAGGATGTTGATTCCTACGCCTATCCGTACGGTAGTTACGATGATTTGACGATGTCCTACTTGCAAGAAGCAGGCATACAATATGCTTTTACTACGAAAGCAGGAATAGCTTCAGAATGGACGGATCCGATGCAAATTCCGCGAATCAACGGAGGAAGTCCCTTTGTTCGACCGTATTCCATTAGCAATTTGATTAAGCAAGCGAAGAGAGAGCAATCGCAATTTATAAGCTCCAAATGATTTCAAGTAAACGGTTTCAAAAAAGTGTTGACAGAATGAAACCGTATACATATAATAAAAGTACAGTATGGTTTCTCTCCACTCCTATCCGATAATCGCACCATAAGTGCAACCGCCGATTCGGCGGTTTTTTTTTGTCTTCTATTTGGTACAAACATACATATAAACCGAAAACGGTAGAACGTCGATAGTCATCCAGCACTAGAGATATGAACTTTATCCAACAATTTGTCGAATCTAGCAGGAATCTCGTGCCCAATCAAGAATAAGTAATAGGCTTATTATTTGCCAATTTCGGCATTCACATTTTTTTTACAAATACAACGCAACTTTTCACTCCAACAGAAGTAAAACATGTATGAACAGTTGGAGTGGTACCCGGTTTCGCGAGGAGGGTCGCCACGTAATGACCGATTCCCAATTGATCAGAGAAATCAAGGATGGAAATGTTCAGCTTTATGACGAGCTTATGCGTCGTTACGAGCGTAAAATCCTTGCATTTATTTATCACATGCTAAAGAGCACGCAAATGGAAGCAATCGCGGAAGATTTATGTAATGAAACATTTTATAAAGCATATCGCAGTCTGCATTCTTTCAGAGAGATCGAGGCATCTTTTTCCACGTGGTTATATACGATTGCCCGTAATACCGTATTGAGTGAGCTGCGCAAAAATAAAAGTGTCCAGGTGTCGTTGGAGCAAAGTGGTCTTACACCACATGCTTCCTTTGATGCGATGCCAGAGCAGGCCATGTTGAGGAACGAAAAGGTGTCCATGGTTCGCGATGCAATCAATAGCTTACCTGAAAAGCAGAGGTCAGCTTTGATCCTACGTGAATATGATCAAATGGATTATCAGGAAATTGCCAACATTTTAGGTCAAACCGTGAGCTCAGTGAAATCACTCTTATTTAGAGCGAGAGCATCTGTCAAGCTGCACCTAGATCCTTATTTCAGTGAACCGATATTCGAAGAATCGAAGGGATGACAAGCGATGAAGTGTAGTGAGATCCAGGAATTATTTGGAGTCTACTGGGATTTACCGAATGATGACCTGCGTCGTGCCGCCGTGGATAAGCATTTAGAAACGTGYGACTCCTGTGGAGAGGAATTTCAGATATGGGAAGAAAGCATGATTCTCATCCGGACGGCTGCAACAGACGAGGAGTTTACTGAATTTGAGCCTGTCGTTTCCTCTAAAGTGATGAGCCGGATTTACGAGGATGAATCATGGCGGATACCAGTTTCGGAACGGATGTATTCGATTTCCTATAAATTAAGACGTAACTTGACGGCAGTAATAGCTTTCTGCTTAGCTCTATTTGTTTTTAGCTTTTTGTTTGCTATCGTATATGATGGTTCGCCACAATCAACGATGGCTTCCGCGGAGAATTCACTCTACGACTTAGAAGCACCTCAAGCACTAAAATCTAGCGGTACAGAATCAATGAATGGTCATAAACTTGGTGATGCAGTGGCTAGTTTGAATCCAAGCTTCATGGAACCTTTACGCTTTCATGTAGGGCCAATTCATTCTTATCCGCACTACTTATTAGTCGTATCACTTCTTGGCTTAGTAGCAACCATTATTATCATGAATTGGTTATCACGAACGAAAACTTAATGCTCCTAATGGAGCATTTTGCATTTCTAGCGCTGGAGGTAAAGGAATGACAACAATAGGGTTCATACGCCACGGAAGCACAGAGTGGAACCGGCTAGGCAAGCTGCAGGGGCAGTTGGACACGGATTTGACAGACGAAGGCAGAGAGCAAGCTAGATTGCTAGGTCTGCGTTTGGCGCAGGAAAACTGGGATGGGATCATGAGTAGTGATCTTAAACGAGCGAGTGAAACTGCACAAATTATCTCTACCTTGTCTGGCATTCCGCTTCTGAGCTTAGATAAGCGCTTGAGAGAGCGCAAATACGGGTTGGTCGAAGGAACTACGGTCACAGAACGTGAAGAGCGCTGGGGAGCCGATTGGAAGCTCCAGGATCTGGGTCAAGAGTCGGATAACGAGCTGTGGGCTCGATGGATAGAGCTTGAGACGGAGATTTTGAAGACATACCCGAACAAGAAAGTGTTACTTATCTCTCACGGTGGCTTTATAGTTCAAGTGCTTCGTGTCTTGAAGTTGAATCAAGAGGAATTTCTGCAAAATACGTCATTGACCCTACTTTTGCGTAAGGCAGATCAATGGGATCTCCAGTTATATAATTGCTTAACCCATTTGCAAACGCCATCGGAAACGATGGTATGAAAGTAAGCATGACTCGTAAAGAGTCATGTTTTTTTGTTTTTCACGGAATATTTTCGGGAAAAAATCCCATAATGGTTACTAGAAACATTGGAGTAGAAAGCTCCGCCAGATGGGAGATGTAGGATGGAAATGAACCTAGCGGATATGCTCAGCTATGCCGATATCCATGAATTAGGCCGAATTGCACATACCTACGAGTGTGAGTGTAATGGTCATTCTAAGAATGAATTGATTCAATCGATCCTGAGCACGGCCATGCGCAAAGACATATTCGAAAAGCACATTCAAAGTCTTAGTTTGGAAAACATTCGATTTCTCAATTCCTTACTTTCCGATCCTCGCAATGCGTTTAGTATGGAGGAACTCATCGCTAGAGTTCAACTGTCACGATTTCAGAAGGAAGAGTCGTCAGAAGTTTGGAATCCGCGGGATATGATCCTCAAATTCAAGAAATTAGGTTGGCTTTTTAACGGGTATTCACAGCAAACGAAATTCCTGTTTCATGTTCCATCGGACTTAAAGCGTAGATTTAGTGATGTGCTGGCGAATCAATTCAAGCAAGTTTTGGTGAAAACAGAGGAGCCTACGGTCTATCGTGATGAGCAATTACTTCTAGTCGACGACATTTTTCATTTCTTAACTGCAGTTGCCCAGCAGGAACTGCCATTGACAACAGAAGGATTTATGTACAAAAGGCAGCTTCAGCAGCTCCTTAGTATTTTATCTGTGCAAGAGGTTATGGTGTCCAAAGGGACCTGGAGATTCGGTTACGGACGCATGTTTAAGGAATATCCAAATCGGTTTTCATTTATTTATGACTATTGCTATTACCACCAATTGATCAGTGAACATGACCTGGTGCTTCGTTTAACGGAGGCAGGTAAGTCACGATTACTGGAAGGAAAGAAAGAGTCACTAACGGATGTGTATGCATTTTGGATAAGGCTTTACAAGAATCCGATACCGAATATCCAAAGTATATCAGTTTGGATGGATCGACTCTGTGATCAATGGGTGACGATGGAGTCTATCGTTGATTTATTTAGTAAATTAGTTAAACCATTTTACTATGATAGCTCAGAATCGATTGTGGAGCAGCGTATAGTACAAATGATGATGCACTTGGGCTTGATTCGAATAGGAGAAGATCACACACATGGTGCTGTCATCCAGGTCACAAAACTAGGCTCTAAAGTCATTCGAGGGATCAGTATTGCTGAAGAAGACAAAGTAGTGATCTTCTGAGAACTAGGTATTAACACATTCCCGTTCAAACGGGCTTTTGAATGAAGCGTTGAATTAGCGTCTGAATATGATGTAAGAGGAGCATAACAACGGGTTGGCGTACACCAAAATGCAGACAGTTATTTTTGCGAAAAAGAAGCTCCTGACAAACCGCGGACAACATTTGGAGGTAGGTCTCATGGGAAAAATGAATGTATCTAACGATGCGCTGCTGGCACTTTTCGCGGAAATGATTTGGGATAATGCCTTACGCAAATATAGAGAAGAAAATCTTTATAAAGAAATTGACAGCGCCTTAGCTAAGGGAGATCAGGTATCCTTTCTGGCGCTAACTTCTGAACTAAGGATTTTACAATCACTAGGGTAATCATAGCTGCGCATGAAAAAGCAACAACGAAGACATGTGGATTTCAGTCCCATGTCTTTTTGTCTGTTTCCATTCGTTACAAAATGACAAATGATATCTTACAACTGGATTGACAGTCAAGAGAGGACGGATTAAAGTACAAGTTGAGCTAATGCTACATAGCCGATGTTGTTTTGGTAAATGATAGGRAGGCGTTAAACCTTGAAGTTTAATGATATTGCTGCACAAGAATGGACGGAATTGAAACCTTACTTAGATACGTGTCTTCTGCCGGTTACGGGATTGACAGGGTGTGAAGATCCGATGCAAGTAACCTCAGCATTGGAGCAGCTCCGGGATGTCATGGAAGTCATCGAGATTCCTTACAAGGGCAGAGTCGTCACCTATCCAGCTCTTCATTACATAGCTAGTTCAGGTACAAGTGAGCAATTGAATGAAATCGCTCATCAATTGAAGAAATCCGGATTTCGTTACATAATCGTGCTATCCATACATTCGGAAGCTATCGCTTGGAAATCCGCTGAAACGGATTTGCTGATTGTTGTCGATAAAGAGCAGTGGGCTCAGCAATCCGAGGCAATTAAATCAGGTATTTCTAAACAAGTACAGCAACTATGGTACCCTGTAGATTAACTTTGGTGATGTCGCGTATTAATGGAAAAAAAATGTGCAAGATAAGGGTAGTAATGGATGAATGTGGTTTGCAAAAAGTTGTGACAATTTCGTTAAAATTTGTTCAAAAGCGAAGATTTCAATTCAATAAAAGGAGTTATGAATTCTTGACGACCTAGTAGACGTAGGCTATTATTAGAAATGTCCTAGTAATGTAGTGTAATGTCGAACGACACGTGATAGAGGTAACTGATGTCCGAGAGGGATCGGACTTCGGACAATGTAGGAGGGTAGACCTGAGAATGAGTGATCATAACAATCACAATGAAGAACAGCATGGGAAGAAACCCGGGACCAAACGCGAAATGTCTCGTCGACAATTTCTTTCTTATACCCTTGGTGGCGCTGGTGGATTCATGGGAGCCGGAATTATCATACCGATGATTCGGTTTGCCATTGATCCAGTCCTTCAGTCAAAAGCAGCATCGGACTGGGTTAAAGTTGTCGAAGAAAGTAAAATTACAAATGTTCCACAAGCATTTACGTTTCAAGTCCATCAGGTAGATGGCTGGTACGAAAGTGATGCAGAGCTGGTAGCATGGATTTCCAAAGACAGTAAAGGTGCTCTCTTTGCGTTAAATCCGACATGTAAGCATCTTGGTTGTACCGTTAACTGGAACGATAACCCTGCTTACAAAGATCAGTATTTCTGTCCATGTCATGGTGCGCATTACACGCAAGACGGCAAGAACCTTGCTGTAGCACCTAAACCACTAGACGAATACACAACTAAAGTTGAGAATGGTTTCGTGTATGTTGGACAACTGCATGCTAACAGTAGAGTATAAGGGGGCGTCACGATCAGATGTTTAAAAACGTATACAACTGGATTGACGAACGTCTTGATATTACGCCTATGTGGAGGGATGTAGCGGATCACGAGGTGCCAGAACACGTTAACCCTGCTCATCACTTTTCTGCATTCGTTTATTGTTTTGGCGGATTGACGTTTTTCATCACAGTCATTCAAATTTTGTCAGGTATGTTTCTAACGATGTATTACACACCTGATATTATCAACGCATATGCAAGTGTTGATTACTTACAACATAAAGTAGCTTTCGGTGTTATCGTCAGAGGTATGCACCACTGGGGAGCTAGTTTAGTTATCGTAATGATGTTCTTACATACCCTGCGCGTGTTCTTCACAGGATCTTACAAAGCTCCACGTGAAATGAACTGGGTAGTAGGCATGCTCATTTTCTTCGTTATGTTAGGTCTTGGTTTTACGGGATACCTGCTTCCATGGGATAACAAAGCTTACTTTGCAACTCAAGTAGGTATGAAAATTGCAGCATCGGTACCATTCGCTGGTCCGTACATCGAAACATTGCTGCAAGGCGGAAGCATTGTTGGTGCACAAACACTAACTCGGTTCTTTGCTATTCATGTGTTCTTCCTGCCTGGCGTTCTGCTCGCTTTGCTTGCTGGACACTTCTTCATGATTCGCAAACAAGGTATTTCCGGACCGCTATAATTTAGGGAGGGGCGAATAGCGTGGCGCATGGTCATAAGTCTGATGAAAAAATCGTTTACGTTGGGGATTCCCGCGTAATTAAGAAAACGCAAGAGCAACGACTCATTCCTAAAGATTACTCTGCTTACCCAGGTAAATCAGAAGCCTTCATTCCTAACTTCTTGTTAAAAGAGTGGATGGTTGGTGTCGTTGTCTTGGTTGGTATGCTAGTACTAGTTATGTCCGACCCAGCTCCGTTAGGTTATCCTGCGGATCCGAAGAACACAGCATTTATTCCGATGCCGGACTGGTACTTCTTGTTCATGTATCAATTGCTGAAGTATCCATACACATCGGGTGATTACGTTGTTCTTGGAGCGGTTGTAGTACCAGGTTTACTATTTGGCGGTTTATTGCTGGCTCCATTCTTGGATACAGGTAAAGAGCGTCGCTTCTATAGAAGACCAATTGCTTCAAKCCTAATGATTCTATCTTTGATTGCTTGTACATTCCTAACGTACACATCTTGGGCACATTACCAAGTTGAGCTTGAAGAGAAAGGCATTATTCCAGAGCACATCAAGCGTGAAGAAGAAATGCACGCTAACAAAGGTGGCGCAGCTGGCGAGGGTGCGAAGAAAGAAACGAAAAAAGCGGCTGCAATCGTTGCTGCAGATGATCCAGGTGCTGCAATTTATGCGAAAGCAACTTGCTTATCTTGTCACGGCGCGCAACTAAAAGGAATGCCTGCTTCTGGTGTACCTGCTTTGTTAGGAACTGGCGATACGCATACGAAGGAAGACATTATGGGTATCATTAAAAATGGTAAAGGCAACATGCCTGCCATGTATAAGCCTAACATTGATAAAGGCTTAACAGATGCCGAAATCGATAAATTGGCTGATTGGTTATCCAAACAAAAAACTCAATAAAAACGGAACCTGGTCGCGAAAGTGATCAGGTTTTTTTTGGAAATATTCAAGTGTCTGCGTGTCAATCTTGATTCTTAAGGAGGAGCCTACATGTCCGTTTCCTATTTGTGGAGCAGAGACTTCTTACTTAGTAAGAAAATGCTGTGGTTGCTTTTCATTAGCAATTTGCTTGGGACTGTTTATGGCTACGAATGGTACTGGCTACAGATGGTAGACACAATTGCAGAAAGTCCAGTATGGTATGTGTTCTTCGTACCTGATAGTCCGACAGCAAGCTTGTTTTTCACACTTTCAGTTGGTTACTTGATCTTAGATCAATCCACAGCAAGACCATCGACTAAGCTTTCTAAGGCTATACGCGGCTTCATTGAAGCGCTCGGACTCATCACTTCATTTAAGTATGGGATATGGGCAGTTACAATGATCTGGGCAGGAGCCTGGCAGGGAGCAGCTGTTGGATGGGATGGATGGATGTTAACGGCTTCTCATTTGGCTATGGCCGTGGAAGCGCTGTTATTTGTTCGCTGGTTTTCTTTCCGACTGCTTGCCATTGTACTAGTGGCGGCCTGGACGTTCTGGAACGATTTCATGGACTATGAGCGTGGTGTCTTTCCGAGGTTACAGCAAGAGCTACATCCTTATTTGAGTACGATTCAGTTTTTTACCATATGCTTGAGTATCATTGGAATCTGGATTGCTATTACATCTCTGCTAGTGAGAGAGAAAAGATTGTTGAAAGATAACGCTTGATGGTCTAAAGTGGGACGAACCTCCATATGATGATGGTGAAGGAGGGGATGTCCCATGTTTTTCGTTAGATCGATAAGAGGGATAGCGGTAACATTCTTGCTTGGCGTTGTACTTTGTTTACTTGCGGCTTGCGGAGCAAACCAAAGTACAGTCGGACAAGCTAGTAAACCAATAGACCCAGCACAATTAGAGCGGATCAACTTTTTGAATCAAATCGCTGAAGAAATGTACACGTTGACCATGTCTGGCCAAGTTGCCGAGGCAAGAAATAAGTTGATTCAACTATCAGATCAAATTCCGAAAATTTCTTTTGAAGGAATTACGTCTGTTGAGGGCTTGAATGCATTGACAGAAACGGTCACTGGGGCAAAGCGGGTATATAATGCTGTCAATTACTCTCCTGCTGAAGGACAACTTGCTGTCGCCAAAATTCGCCTTGCGACTGATGCACTCTCACATAAAAACCAGCCGATGTGGCTGCAATACTATAAGGTGCTGCAAAATGATACTGAAATGCTAAGTTCGCACGTAAAGGCAAATAAGCAGCAGGAAGCGATCGAGGAATTTGGTAAGCTGTCACAGCATATCGCCGTTATTCATCCTTCACTTATCATTAGCCGAGATCCTTCTTCCGTCGAGAAGTTAGATTCACTAGTCGTTTTTATCCGAACAAATGTGAACGCAAAGCCAATGCCGATAAGACAGCTAGAAACTGGAATTGCCAATTTGAATCAGGTAGTGGATGAACTCTTTATGAAACATAAAGATGCACTGGCTTACGTGCCCTTCACAGATCCAAATCAACCAATTATCTGGTCGCTCAGCATGGGTGTCATTATTGTAGGTGTTTTATCCTATGTTGGTTGGCGTATGTACCAATCGGGCAGAGATATCGTACCTGTTAAGCAAATAAAGGAAAGCGAAAATAGATAACAGAATATAAAAAGCGAGTTAAGTAAGCTCAGAGTGAGCTGCTTAACCCGCTTTTTTGCATGTCCAGATAGAAGGGCATTAATGTGTTTTGAACCCTTCACCAATGACCTCATGCACATCACCAACGATGATGAAGGCGCGTGGATCAACCGCATGGATGATCTCCCGCATCCGCCTGGTTTCATGACGATAAACAACGCAATAAACAACTTCTTTGGTGTTACCTGAGTAAGCGCCTCTAGCAGGGAAGAGTGTCACTCCGCGATCTAAGACTTTGGTTATGGACTCGGCTAGAACACTCGGTTGTTCACTGATAATGGTAAAAGCTTTCGCGGCATACGCGCCTTCCGATATGTAATCAATAATCCGTGAAGTAACGAACACGGCAACGAGTGAATATAGCACTTTCTCTTTTGGTAAATAAAAGAGTGAAGAGCCAATGACCGCGACATCAATTACGAGAATGACTTGTCCGACGCTCCAGCCTCTTTTTTTATGACCGATGCGAGCTAAGATATCAGATCCACCGGTAGTTCCGCCGAAACGGAATACGAGCCCTAGACCAGTTCCAAGAGTAAGGCCCGCGTAGAGTGTTGCCAGAAAATAGTCCTGTGTGGTGTGAAATGGGACCAACCAACCCATATGAATCAGCCATTCCATCACCCAAAGAAAGAATGAAAGGCAAACTACGCCGAAAATCGTATACAGCATGGGTCCTTTACCGAAATTTCGCCATCCTAAGTAAAATAAAGGGATATTAAAGATCAACGTGGAGAGGGAAGGTGGGACATTTAGCACATATTTGAGCAAAAGGGAAATACCCGTTAATCCACCTTCCATCAGCTCATTCGAAATAACAAAATAGTGCAAACCAAATGCATAAATCGCGGTCCCAATCAGGATTCCCATCACATTCAGGAATTGATCGGCGAACCTTTCTTTGAAAATCATGCTTTTTCCTCCATGCCTAAGATACTTTTCTGTCTAACAAAAAATTTGTCAACTTTTCTCGTTTAGTTTAACATAAGGAGGATAACCTTTGTGAAGATGATGGAAAGAAGGATGCCAATGTCAGAGCGTACACTTAAAGACCTGCAACAAGAGGTTGATACTTATATTTCCCAGTTCAAGGAAGGATATTTCAGTCCCCTGTCAATGTTGGCGAGAATGTCGGAAGAAGTCGGTGAATTGGCGCGTGAGGTGAATCATTCTTACGGCGAAAAGCCGAAAAAGAGTACAGAAGCGGACAACTCGATCGAACTGGAGTTAGGTGATATTTTGTTCATCACGATCTGTTTTGCTAATTCACTTGGCATTGATCTGACCGAAGCTCATGATAAAATTATGCACAAGTTTAATACCCGTGACGCAGGGCGTTGGACTAAAATTAACACCGAAACAATCTGACCTTCATAAACTAAACCATCCCCACTAATCGGGAAAACCGCTTATGGCAAAGGAGGATGGGCAGATGAATGGAGAAAATCAAATACAGAAAGCATACGAATCCATACTTGGGCATGATTTTGAAAAGGCCATTGAATGGTTTGAAAAAGCGATAGCTGAAGAACCAAACAATGCTGCCTATCACCACAAATTATCCATTACTTTCGCAAGGAGTAATAAACTCATCAAAGCGGTGGAACATGCGTCAAGAGCAATTGAACTAGAACCGACGAATGAGGCGTTTCGCTTTCATTTACAAGTGTTAAATGCACGTGAGTTGGTTGAACAAGCTAGAAGACAACTCAATAGTCAATCGGCGCACGCGGAACGTGCTATTTTCCTACTGAAAGAAGCGATTGTTCTTGATCCATTAGCGATTGAAGCGTATCTTATTCTAGGTGAAGCCTTCGCCTTGCGAAAAGATTATACGAGAGCTTATCAAACCGTCATGGAGGCAGTCCGCTTAGAGCCGCATCACGAGCTAGCCAAGCAACATGCAACGATCTATCAGATGAAGATGAAATCAGAAATGGGTCCGAAACAAAGATAAAGGAGATCGTCACAATATGGAGCGTAAAATACGAGTAGCAGTCATCGGTGCAAGTGGAAGAATGGGTCGTGAGGTCGTGAAGACCGTTCTGCGAGAATCCGATATGGAATTAGTAGCAGGGGTAAGCCGTACCTCCGGCCCAATCGATCTGGGGAAAATGGTTGGAATGGATGAATGTGGTATTCTAATGGGTAATGACATCGAAAAAGTACTTACAGAATCCAAACCGGATGTATTAGTTGATTTTACAGGACCGCAAACGGCGATTTCACATACAAATCTTGCGATTCGCCTCGGGATTCGCCCTGTAATGGGGACCACAGGTTTCACCCCTCAGGCTATTGCTGACTTGGACATGCTATGCCGAGATAATAATCTGGGCGGATTAATTGCACCTAATTTTTCAATCGGGGCTATTCTGATGATGAGATTTGCTGCCCAAGCTTCGAAATATTTCCCGAACCTTGAAATTATTGAATACCACGGCGATCAGAAGCTAGATGCTCCATCTGGAACAGCAGTGAAGACGGCTGAGCTTATTTCAGAAGTACGTGAAGAAATTAAGCAGGGGAATCCGAAAGAAGAAGAAACAATTGAAGGTTCACGCGGTGGGTATTACAATGGATTCAGAATACATAGTGTGCGTTTGCCAGGTATATTTGCACAACAGGAAGTTATTATGGCTGAACAAGGTCAAGCGCTGAAAATTCGACATGACTCTTATGATCGTGCGGCATACATGCCAGGTGTGGCGATCGCGGTTCGTAAAGTTATGACATATACGGGAATGATTTATGGATTTGAGCATTTTATAGATTAAAGACCCCTAGGAGAGTGGAAGTCAGATGTTAAACATCGCACTTATTGCCCATGATCGAAAAAAAGATGAGATGGTGAATTTCGTTACTGCCTATGAGCATGTTTTCGAGGTGCACAAACTATATGCGACGGGTACGACAGGCACGCGCATTATGGAAAATACGCAATTAAGTATTCACCGTTTTATGTCTGGGCCGCTTGGTGGCGATCAACAGATAGGTGCGATGGTTGCTCAAAATGAAATGGATTTAATCATCTTCTTGCGCGATCCATTAATGGCTCAACCGCACGAGCCTGATATTATCGCTTTACTGCGCTTGTGTGACGTACAGGGGATTCCGTGTGCCACGAATATTGCATCAGCAGAGCTTCTTGTAAGAGCGCTAGATCGTGGAGATTTTGCATGGAGAGAACTCGTACATAAATATAAACCAGGTGTAGATTCGAATGAGTGATCGACTGGATATTCTCATATTTGGTGCCCATGCGGATGACGCTGAGATTGGGATGGGCGCAACCATTGCCAAGCATACCGAGCGTGGACTGCGAGTAGGACTCTGTGAACTGACATATGCGGAGATGTCTTCCAATGGGACCGTTGAAGCCCGACTTGAAGAGGCCGCTGAGGCTGCGAAAATTCTTGGGGTAACAGCTCGCACGAATCTTGGATTACCAGATCGTGGTTTGTTCGTCACCGCAGCTAATATCGAACGGATTACACAAGAGATCAGGAAGTTCCGTCCTAGAATTGTTTTCGCGCCATATTGGCAAGACCGCCATCCCGATCATATTGCGTGTTCAACGCTGGTTCAGGAAGCTGTTTTTAATGCGAAGCTGCGAAAATATTTACCGGACACAGAAGCAGTGAATGTCGAGCAAGTCTTTTTCTATTTTATAAATGATGTGTATGAAGCCAATGCAATCGTAGATGTAACAGATACTTATGATAAAAAAATGGCAGCTCTGCGTGCGTATCGGTCACAATTTGTTACGGGTACTAACACCGTTGCGACGCCACTCAATCAAGGTTATGTCGAACGTGTAGAAGCTCGTGATCGACTCATGGGTCAAAAGCGTCAACTGACGTACGCGGAAGGGTTCGTTTCCAAACTCCCCTTGGTGATAGAACATTTTGATTGATCGGAAAGAGGTGTGGAGATGAAAGACAAATTAAAGATTGGTATTACCTGTTATCCGACTCTAGGTGGATCAGGAGTTGTTGCGACAGAGCTAGGGAAGCTGCTCGCTGAAAAAGGACATGAAGTTCACTTTATTACACACAGCATGCCGTTTCGCTTGGGTAAATTTCATAAAAATATTTATTATCATGAAGTGGAAGTCAGTCAATATTACGTCTTCCGTTATCCGCCCTATGATCTTTCACTCGCTAGTAAATTAGCTCAGGTTGCCAAAATGGAGGAGCTTGATTTACTCCATGTGCATTACGCGATTCCACATGCGGTTTGTGCCTTGCTTGCGAAGCAAATGGTGGGTACGAACCTGAAGGTTGTCACAACGCTCCACGGAACAGATATTACCGTTCTCGGGCAGGATCAATCTATTTCGGATCTTATTCGTTATGCAATTAATGAGAGTGATGCCGTAACAGCTGTATCCAAGGATCTGATTAAAGAAACACGTGAATTGTTAGCCATTGATCGTGATATTGATTTGACCTATAACTTTGTTGATAAACGGGTGTACTACCCGCGAGATATATCGAAGCTAAGAGGCGAATTCGCGAGACCGGATGAGAAAATCCTCATCCATATTTCCAATTTCCGACCTGTGAAACGCGTTCAGGATGTTGTGGATATTTTCGCAAAGGTCAGCAAGGAAGTGCCGTCCCGACTTTTATTTGTAGGGGAAGGACCGGATCTTTCGAAAATAATTTCGAAGGTGAAGGAGCTAGGACTTTCGGATAAAGTAACATTCTGTGGAAAACAGGACGATGTGGCTCAAGTGATTTCCCTTGCAGACGTCATGCTGCTTCCTTCTGAGAAAGAAAGCTTCGGACTTGTCGCGCTAGAAGCGATGGCTTGCGGAGTGCCAACAATTGGATCCAATGCCGGCGGAATTCCTGAACTGATTACACATGGTGAAACTGGATATTTAGCTGAAGTGGGAGATACGACGCAAATGGCCGCTTACGCGATCAATCTGCTGAAAAATCAAGTGCTGTATGAACAAGTGGCACAAAATTGTTTGAATCGCGCGCGGTATACATTCTGTAACGATATAACCACACTTCAGTATGAAGAAATTTATTATCGTGTATTAGGGAGAGAGCTCCCTGAATCACATCGGATTTCAGCATCTTCTTGTCAATAATGATGCTTGTTGGATAGGAGAATTAAGTTGGACGGAAGTAAGGGAATGAATGATCCAGGTGCTTCGCAAGTATTGATGAGACTAATGGAAGCTGGATATGAGGCTTATTTGGTCGGAGGCTGCGTGCGCGATGCTGTACTTCAGCGGCCTATTAAGGACGTCGATATCGCGACTTCAGCACTGCCTGAGCAAGTAATTCAGATTTTTCAGCGCACAGTGCCGACGGGTCTTCAACATGGGACTGTTACAGTTCTGGTAGCTCAGGGAACCTATGAGGTAACTACCTTTCGTAAGGAGGCAGCGTACGAAGGCTTTCGCCGTCCTGCCTCTGTTGAATATATTTCGGATTTAACCGAGGATTTGAAACGAAGGGATTTCACAATGAACGCTATGGCCATGGATGGGGCTGGCGTTCTGCAGGATCCTTTCGGCGGACAGAATGATCTGGCCGCTGGTATACTCCGCTGCGTAGGCGTTGCGGAGGAACGGTTCGGCGAAGATGCGCTGCGCATGCTTCGCTGTATTCGTTTCGCCTCGACCTACGGTCTTGAGATCGAGGCTAGCACTTGGAAAGCGCTGCTGGCGAATGCGCCATTGCTGCGCCACATTGCTATGGAGCGCGTGCGCAGCGAGCTGCAGCGCATGGTCGAAGGCCCAGCCCCTGCGAGGGCTGTTCGGCTATTGCTGGCGAGCGGCCTTCTGGCCCACCTCAAAAAGCAGCTGCCGCTGCCTTTTGAGGCTTGGCTCGCCTGGAATGACGCGCTGGACGCTGTCAGCGCGCTAGAGGAGCAGCATGACCGCTGGGCCATGCTGCTAATGCTCCTGGAGGTGCCAGCGGACGTAGTCCGCGCGGCGCTCCAGGAGCTGACCTTCTCCCGCGCCGATGGCGCAGCGGTCGCGGAAGTGCTTGCCCTGCGCGACGCTGTCGCCGCGCAGGCAATGGCGGATGACCCGGCTCCGCTGGAGCGGGTCTGGAAGCTTGGCGCGGTGCGCCGCGGCGAAGCCGCAGCCCGCGCGTTACTGCGGCTGCTGCGCGAGCTGCCGCAGGTTGATGAGAAACGCGGCGAGTTAGCGCGCTTCTTGGTTAGCGCCGCGCCGGAGCTGCTGCGGCGCGGGGAGGCTTGGCTGAAGGAGGTCCCCTGCTTCAGCCTGAAGGAACTCGCCATATCCGGCCAGGATGTGGCTGGGGCACTGGATCGGCAGCCGGGCCCATGGATGGGCTTGCTACTGCAGGAACTGCTCGAGCGTGCCGCGCTCGGGGAAATCCCGAATGAGCGCGAGGCTCTAATTCACGCCGCGCAGGCTGCGAAGTAGCAGCGCTGTGCGGTTTTTCTTTTGAATGGCCTTTGAAGCCATTGAAGTTAACTTGAATTAACCTTCAAGTTCCATCGCATTCTCACCTCTCATCGAATAACTGGAAAAACTACAGTAATATTTCCTAATTCTCTCTTGGAATCGCGAATAACTGGAGAATCTCCAGTTATTTCAAGATTTTCTTGCGAAAAAGGAAGAATTGGTCAGAAATAACATCATAAAATCCAGTTATTTTTAATTTCACCACTTTTTCAGCACAAATAACTGTATGAAATCCAGTTATTTGTGAAAGGCTGGCGGCATGGGGGTAGCTTGTACGCCTTAGGGGCATTTCGACATAACTCCTATTCGTAGGTTGATTCTTTTTCTCCAGAAATCAAGCGCGCTACTATGTGGGCTGCTATAGATCAAACTAAAAGATTGCGAGTGAAATCGTATGAATGAACGAATTTTAGAACTTTTTGGGCAATCTCCGGAAACGTATGTATCCGGTGCGGAAATCAGTCGGAGGATAGGTGTGAGCCGAACTGCGATTTGGAAGCACATTGAGGAGCTCCGAGCGGAAGGCTATGCATTCGAAGCAGCTCCGCGTAAGGGCTATCGTCTGATTAGTAAGCCAGCGAAGTGGCAGGTCAGCGAGCTGATGAACGGAATGAAAACGAAGGTGCTGGGCCAGAAAATACATATCTATGATGAAGTAGACTCCACTCAGACGATCGCGCATAAGCTGGTGGCTTCAGGGGCTTCTGAGGGCACGATTGTGCTTGCGGAGAGGCAGACAGCTGGGAGAGGCCGTATGGGGCGCAGCTGGCATTCTCCGTCGGGTAAGGGGATATGGTTAAGTCTTATTTTAACACCGCGAATTCCTGTCTATTTTATGCCGCAGCTAACCCTACTTAGCGCTGTTGCCCTTTGTCGTGCGATTCAAAAGATGTGCCATGTCGAAATAGGCATTAAATGGCCTAATGATCTTCTGATTCATGGGAAGAAGGTTAGTGGTATTTTGCTGGAAAGCAGTGGTGAGGATGAGCGCTTGAAGTATGTTATCGCAGGCATTGGCATCAGTGTGAATTTGTTAGTGGAGGACTATCCGGAAGAGTTGCGCTCGATTGCTACTTCCTTAGCGATTGAGTCCGGTGGTGAGGTTTCCCGTGAAGGTTTAGTTCAAGCTTTTCTTCTGGAATTTGAGGACATGTATACCCTCTACATGGAAAAAGGATTTGCTCCGATTCGATTGCTGTGGGAGGCCTTAAGTGTGACATTGAAAAGGCCGATTCGTACACAAACGCCTTCAGGCTTGATTGAAGGTATCGCTGATTCCTTAGATGATTCAGGTGCTTTGACTGTTATCACCCCAACCGGTGAGCGGATTAAAATTTACTCCGGTGACATTGAGCTTAAGTAGTGGGAGATAAAGGGTATCCGAGAAGAGTAAGCTTTGGTATAATAGAAGCATAAGGCGGTATCCTTAAAGGAACTGCACTTGTAAGTTGATTAGTGAATAACCCGAAACAAGATGTTGGATTCTGCTCTGAGCCTTATAGGACCGAGACAGAGGGATCATTGATTCTTTCTGCATGCGCTCCTTTTAGCTCTTAGCTAAAAGGTTTTTTATTTTATATGAGGAAGCTGGGATTACTGTGGAACAACGTAAGGCGCTAACAACAGCAAAGATGAGAAAAATGAAGCAAGACGGCGTACCGATTACGATGGTGACGGCCTACGATTATCCTTCAGCACGTTTGTCGGAGGAAGCGGGTATCGATGTCATTTTAGTTGGAGATTCACTTGGGAATGTCGTGTTAGGGTATGATTCCACGTTGCCGGTAACGCTAGATGACATGGTGTATCATACACGTGCAGCCGTTCGAGGTGCCGCGAATACGTTTGTGGTCGCAGATATGCCATTCTTAACGTACCACGGCAGCTTAGACGCAACCTTGCAAGGCGTAGGACGTTTGATGCGTGAAGGCGGAGCTAAGGCGGTTAAATTGGAAGGTGGCACAGAGATCGCGGCCACGGTCAAAGCAATTACAGATGCAGGCGTACCTGTCGTGGGCCATCTAGGTTTAACCCCACAGTCGGTTCACCAACTCGGTGGTTTCCGTGTCCAAGGGCGCAGCTCAGAGCAAGCGAAGAAGCTGTTGAGTGATGCGAAGGCCATTGAAGAGGCAGGAGCTTTTGCAGTTGTGTTAGAGCTCGTGACCGATGAATTGGCCGCATGGATCACGAAACAGCTTTCGATTCCTACAATCGGAATCGGGTCTGGCGTGCATTGTGATGGGCAAGTACTCGTGTATCATGATCTGCTGCAGTATGGTTCTGACAGTGCTCCCAGAAAGTTTGTTAAAGCCTATGCAAATATCGGGGAAACTATCCGTACAGGGATTGGCGAATATGTGAAAGAAGTGAAGGCGCGGACGTTCCCAGCGCAAGAAAATACATTTCATATGGACAACGATGTTGTTCAATATCTATACGGCGATAAGGAGTGATTGGCCATGGAAGCGATCCACACAATGGAAGTGGTACAGACAATTGCTGATTTAAGGGCACGTATTAAAGATTATCGTCGCAAAAACGATCAAACCGTCGGCTTTGTGCCGACGATGGGATTTTTGCATGAGGGGCATGTCAGCCTACTCAAAAAAGCTCGTTCCCAAAGTGGATTAGTCGTGTTGAGTATCTTTGTAAATCCTTTGCAGTTCGGTCCTGGTGAGGATTTTGAACGGTATCCGCGCAATACAGAGAAGGACTTAGCGGTTGCAGAGGCCGCAGGTGTGGATTTGGTGTTCATGCCATCGGTTGACGAGATGTACCCATCACCGACACGCACCACGGTAAGTGTATCGGAAGTCACGACTAGATTGTGCGGTGCTTCACGACCTGGACATTTTGATGGTGTTGCTACGGTAGTAAGCAAATTGTTTCATATTGTACAGCCTGATCAAGCCTTCTTCGGTTTAAAAGATGCCCAACAAGTCGCTGTCATTGAGCAGATGGTACATGATTTAAATCTACCAGTTGAAATCGTGCCTTGCCCGACCTTGCGGGAAACCGATGGACTCGCGATGAGCTCACGGAATGTGTATCTATCCGATGAAGAGCGTAAGCAAGCGTTGGTTTTGTCGCAGTCCTTACAGAAGGCGAAGGAATTCATCCAAAGAAAGTCATCATCATCATTTACATCACAAGAGTTAGAAAACCTTGTCCAAGCTCATATTCAAACGGCACCATTAGCCGTTATCGACTACGCACAAGTACTGTCATACCCAACTTTAGAGCCTTTTGAACATAGCCATTCTATTTCTACTCTGATTATCGCTTTGGCTGTAAAGTTCGGAAAAACACGTTTAATTGATAATCTTATCCTACAAGTCAGGAAGTGACGTCTTATGTTTCGCACAATGATGAAAGCGAAGATTCACCGCGCCACGGTTACAGAGGCGAATTTAAACTATATCGGCAGCATCACGATTGATGAGGATTTGATCGACCTTGTAGATATGCTCCCCAATGAGAAAGTGCAAATTGTGAACAATAACAACGGTGCACGCCTTGAAACGTATATTATTCCAGGGCCGCGCGGCACGGGAGTTGTATGTTTGAACGGAGCGGCAGCTAGGCTTGTCCAAACTGGGGATACTATCATTATCGTTTCTTATGCCATGATGAGTGACGAGGAAGCCAGAAAGCATCAACCAACGGTTGCGATCATGGGTGCCAACAACAAAGTGGCTCAGCTTTTAAAAGAAGAAGAGCATTCGACTGTTCTGTAAGAGGAGCACCGTACCAACGTCCATGCATGAAATCGTCTCCGTTTACAAAGAATGAGGGTAAGCTTTCGAAGCAAAGGTGGGGATGCCAAATGTTTAAGCATTTATTTTCCACAATGAATGAGGTTTTGGAAGAAATCCAGAAGGAATATCCGAACAGTGATGTGGAGAAAAAGGCGGAGCTCGACGAACAATTGCAAGTGCTAAAAACGATGAGTGATGAATTTATCGAGGCGTGGCTGCTTTTTGAGGAGAAGCTGGGAAAGTTCTATGGGGCGGCGCCGATCAGTACCAAAACCTTACATGATGAATTGATGGAGCTCGACGTGTCCGGAAAGCAAACCGAAGAATTCATGCGTGGGCAAGGGTATTACAAGCTGTACATGTATGATCAAGCGATCAAAGAATTCGAGGTGCTGATCCAAAGGCAGCCAGATTTCTTGTTAGCTCGGGTTTATCTAGCGATGGGTCATTTGCGAAAAGGGGAGTTTGGTGATGCGTATCAGCACTTCAAATTCCTTCTGCCACTGACGGAAAATTCAAAGATGAAAGCTATCTCCTATAACGCAATGGGCTGTATTCAAGTGCAGAATCAGAACCTGGAGAAGGCTTTCGAATATTTTCAAAAAGCGTATCATACGGACCCCTCTTGTATGGAGCCGTTTATCAATCTTGATGAGTCCTAACTCGTAACGGCAAAACAAGGTATTCCCTTTTCCTAATCAGATTTGGTATGCTAGGAGAAGTGCAGGACGAAGGGATTGAAGATAGACGTTATGAAATTTGCTGTTTTGGATTTTGAAACGACAGGAAGTCAGCCTGGGGACGAAATTATTCAGGTTGGACTCGTCATCATAGATCAATTTGAAATTACAGACAGGTATACTTCTCTGGTAAACCCAGGGATTGGTATACCTTCTTCGATTACAACCTTAACGGGGATAACGAATGAGATGGTTGCTGACGCGCCGTCACTCGATTCGGTGATGACTGACATGTTTCCTTTGCTGTTTGACTGTGTGCTTGTTGCGCATCAAGCGGCATTTGACTTGTCATTCTTGCAACGAGGACTTACGAGAACGGGATATCCGCCATTCTCAGGACGCGTTCTAGACACTATGGATATGCTGCGGATCTTATTTCCGTCCATCTCCAGTCTTCAACTAAGCATGGTAGCTGCCTTATTTGGCATAGACCATGAAAGACCGCATCAAGCAGACAGTGACGCGGAAGTCACGGCCTTGATTTGGATCCAATGTCTGGATCGTTTATTGGGACTGCCTCTCTTGACCGTACAAAGGCTGAACAACATTTTCGAAAACGGTAACACCGATTTAGGTTGGTTCCTCGACGAAATTTGTTTATATAAAGAGTCCGTGATAGCTGTCGATATGGATACGAATCGTTACTTCCGTCAATTTACATTGAATGTGACAGATTGGGGGGAGGAAGAGGAGCTGCGCTCGGAATTCGAAGTAACAGAAGCGTTGGGGGCATCTTTTCAAGCGTTCCAGCAGGGATTGAAATCCGCGCTTCAGCAACGATTTGAGGTCTATGAGGATCGTGAATCACAGGATCAAATGATTCTGGAAGTGGAGAAGTCTCTTGAGGCTGATCAGCATTTGATGATCGAAGCAGGTACAGGCACGGGGAAATCACTTGGGTACTTAATCCCATCGATTTATTACGGCTTGAAATATGAGAAGAAAGTGGTCGTTTCCACACATACGATTAATTTGCAGGAGCAGCTTCGCGAGCGTGATATTCCTTTATTAAAAGAAATCTTTCCTGTGCCTTTTAAAGCCGCAGTCCTCAAGGGAAGAAGTCACTATCTGTGCCTTCGCAAATTTGAAACGAAGCTAACCACGCGGGATTATGAGAATGGCAGGGAAGACCCTATAACCGCCGCGCAAATGGTTGTCTGGCTAAGTGAAACGGAACATGGAGACGAAGAAGAATTGCATTTTGGCAACAAAGGTGCCCAATTCTGGTACACGGTTGCAAGTGATACGGATTCATGCTTAAACCGAATGTGCCCTTGGTATAAGAAGTGCTTCTATCACCGCGCTCGTAATGACGCCAACACGGCTGATGTGATCATCACGAACCATTCCCTCCTTTTTACAGATATGAAGGCTGAGAACCGCCTTCTACCGTCCTACAAGCAGCTTGTGATTGATGAAGCGCATCACTTTGAAGAAGTAGCGAGTAAGCACCTGGGAATTGAGCTGCATGCTTCAGCGTTCTATCATTCCTTATTGTGGTTGTATAAGGATAACCGAAGCGGCCAGCTTCCCATGCTGCGTTTCCGTTTGCAGAAAGCGGATGAAGCGCAAGAGCGTGTAGCAGGTTGGAGTCAAACCATCGATGGATTATTCCCGAAAATCATTTCGATCAAAGAGGATTGGGAGCGTTTAAGCGAAGCTCTGTATGAGTTGGTTTCTTCAGGCAGTGATCCTTCGCAATCGGAAACTTCACAATATGTGCTCCGGTTGAAGCCAGATACGCTGCCTTCTAATTGGCGTGAACTGCTAATTATGGAGGATAACATTTATCTGAATGCGAATGATCTTCTGCGTACCTTGGATAAATTGTTGAATGAACTGAAGGAGCATCAAGACGGACTTGGCGTACAAGGGTTAGTGACCGATCTGAATGGAACAGTGAAAGAATTGTATGCACATCGGGATGCGCTTCATTTCTTTATGAAAATGGCAGATGAAGGTTATGTTTATTGGATCGAAGCCGGCACCTATGCGAAAGCCAAATCGGTCCAGCTTATTTCCGTACCAACGGATGTAAGCAGCTTACTGCAACAGCACTTCTTTGAGACAAAAGATAGTATCATCCTGACATCTGCGACACTCTCTGTGAATAAATCGTTCCAATACTCGGCGGAGCAATTAGGGTTAGCAATTCCTGCGGATGAAGAGTCGGGCAAGCTGAAAACGGTTCAATTGCCATCTCCTTTTAACTACCGGGAGCAGGCATTGGTTGTAATTCCACGTGATTTCCCAACGATTAAAGGAGCGGGCGAATACGTTTTTATTGAAGCACTTATCGCTTCACTGAGTGATGTGGCGCAGGTGACAAAGGGTAGAATGTTAGTCCTATGTACGTCGAATCGGATGCTGAAGCTTGTTCATGCCGGTATGAAGGAGAAACTGAGTCCTCATGGCATCACAGTGCTCGGACAGGGTGTTGACAGTGGCAATCGCAGCAAGTTGACCCGTATGTTCCAAGATAACAAAATGTGCGTGCTGTTAGGTACCAGCTCGTTCTGGGAGGGTGTGGATATCCCAGGTGATGCACTTAGTTGTCTGGCGATCATACGTCTGCCCTTTCAGCCGCCAAATCATCCACTTGTTGAAGCCAAATGTGAAAATATTAAGAAACGGAATGAGAATCCGTTTATGAAATTTTCTGTGCCGCAGGCTGTTATTCGGTTTAAGCAGGGCTTTGGTCGTCTTGTGCGGAGAGCGTCAGACAAAGGGATCGTTATCATTTATGATACACGTGTTATTGAAACGTATTATGGCAAGCACTTCCTCTATTCGTTGCCTGGTCCGAAGATAGAGCACATGACGTGCGAACAAATGCTGCCGAGGATTGAGCAATGGATGGGGGGGGCCTAAATACGTGAAAACACAAAAGATTTCGGAAGCAGTCGTCCGCAGATTACCCATTTATTTACGTTATTTAAACGAATTACAATCAAATAATATATCAACCGTGTCTTCTCAGGATTTAGGTCAGAAGCTGGATCTGAATCCTGCTCAGATTCGAAAGGATTTGGCTTATTTCGGGGAGTTTGGCAAAAAAGGAATCGGATATGATATCAATTATCTGGTTGAGAAAATTCGGCAGATCCTTAAATTAGATCGACATATCCAAGTTGCGCTCGTTGGAGCAGGAAATCTAGGAAGAGCTTTATGCAATTATAATACGTACTTACGAAATGATATGAAAATTGTAGCGTTGTTCGATGCGATGCCTGCGAAGACAGGCGAAGTTATTAATAACTTGGTTGTGCTTCCCATGGATAAAATGAAGTCTGTTCTGGCTGAACTTGGCGTTCGAATCGGTATTATTACCGTGCCTGCGAACGAAGCACAAAATGTAGCCAATGAATTTGTTGCTTGTGGTATTGAAGCCATCTTGAATTTTGCGCCCGTCATCATCAAGGTACCACCAGATGTGCGCGTGCATTATGCGGATTTTACAACAGAACTACAAAGTTTGGCCTACTATCTGGATTAGCATGAAAAAGGCACGACCCGCGCAGCTTCAGCGGGTCGTGCCTTTTTCATGTTTATTACATAATTAAGCGGAAGATCGTAAAGTAAAGCGTGTAAGCCAGCACCATTGAGATCGGAATCGTAATGATCCAAGTAATTAACATTCGACCAACAGTACCCCATTGAACTTCATGGAAACGCATGACACTGCCTGTTCCGATGATCGCGGAGGAAATGACATGCGTTGTTGATAATGGTTTACCAATGAAGGTTGAGATTTGAATGACAATTGAAGACGTCAAGTCGGCGGCAAAGCCGTTAATCGGTTCAATTTTCACGATTTTACCTGAAACGGTTTTAATAATACGCCAACCACCAATCGAGGTTCCAAGTCCCATTGCAAGTGCAGCAGAGATTTTAACCCAAAGAGGTACTTCTAAATCAGTTTGATAGCCAGCTGCGACGAGACCAAATACGATAATCCCCATCGCCTTTTGTGCATCGTTACCACCATGGGAATACGAAAGTAATCCCGCAGATAGGATTTGTAAGGTGCGAAATCCACGATTTAGCTTGGATCTAGACGTATTACCTGACCAAATAACGATATATTTGATCAATACCATGATGAGATAACCTAGAACGAAAGCAATGATAGGCGATAAAATTAGAATAATAATAATTTGCGTAAAACCACTCCAATTCACGCCATTCATACCAGCTCCTGCAATAACGGCACCAGCTAAGGCACCAAGCAGAGTGTGAGAGGAGGAAGAAGGGATGGACAAATACCAAGTTAGCAAGTTCCAAATGATGGCCGCTAGTAAAGCAGCAATCACGACTTCAACACCGTTCTCGATCTTAGCGGGATTGGCAATACTTCCTCCAACCGTTTTGGCTACTTCTGAGGAAACCATAGCTCCTACAAAATTTAGAGTAGCCGCCATGATAATCGCAACACGAGGGCTTAGCGCCCGTGTAGATATCGAAGTCGCAATGGCATTGGCCGTATCATGGAATCCATTGATGAAGTCGAATAGTAGAGCTAGTGCAACGATCACTATTAAATAAGTTAACATGAATTCCTCCTTGCGTTTTCCATTGGAAAACGTTCTTCGAACACAAAGACAGTTGTCTTAGGAGTAGCGAAGGACAACACTATCTAGAATGTTGGCAACATCTTCACAAGCATCGGTTGTTTCTTCAAGACGCTCATAAATTTCTTTGAGTTTAAAATCTTCGTACACGTCTTTACGTGTGATAAAGATTTGACGGATCCCTTCGCGCATCAAGCGATCACCATCATTCTCAAGCTTGTTTATAGCAACGGTATGCTCCGGAATTTGCATATACTTTTTCTTTGCCAGCAGCTTGAAGGCATCTAACATATGTTGACAGGAGTCAACAATTACGAGTGAGAAATCTTTCATATAGGAATCTGTATGAGAAACATTCAAATAGTCGAAGCGAGCAATCGTTGCCTCAATCCCGTCTGTGACATCATCCACTTTGGAAGCCAGAACCATAATATCTTCCCGATCGATCGGGGTGATAAATACTTTATTCAGACCTCTGAAGATGTCATGCGTAATCGAGTCGCCTGCATGCTCCAAATCATGAATTGATGTAACATACTCAATCGGCGGTTTATCACCCATCATAGCGGTGCGAAACAGTTGTGCTGTTTGCAAAGCATTCTCTGCAGCACGGATAAGAAGTTGCAAGAAATCGACTTCGTTCTTTCTGCTGAATAACGTTGTCATAGAATCCTCCTAATGTTTACTATATGTACAAGTTTTTAAACGAATTTGTAAATCGAAAATGACCAAATTGTAGAAAAAACTCACAATGTTTAAAGTATCATATACATTAGGTCTAAAGCAACGAAAATTCCGTGACATTTTACAATTTCTTAACATCATTGGAATCATGCGCAGCTTCCTTGATTTTACAAGCTTGAAGATGTAAAGTTTATGGAGCAGCAGTTATTTATAGAATGAGCATAGAGAGGGTTTTTTACTATGAAAAAAACATTAATTTCGAATGGTATTTTTATTTCTAATAAGGAAGACAAAACATCCATTAAGGGCTGCATGGTTATTGAAGGCAGTCAGATTACATACATCGGCGAAGAAGTTCCGGAACCGCAAGAAAATTATGATGAAGTGATTGACGGTACGAATAAGTTGTACATGCCTGGTCTTGTGAATACACATGGTCATGCCGCGATGTCACTGTTGCGCGGATATGGTGACGACTTAGCGCTGCAAGTGTGGTTAGAAGAAAAAATGTGGCCGATGGAAGGGAAATTCACTTCTCAGGATGTCAAATGGGGAACTCGGTTGTCGATCCTCGAAATGATCAAAGGTGGAACAACGACATTTGTCGATATGTATGACCACATGAATGAAGTCGCACTAGCCGTTCAAGATTCTGGTATGCGCGGCGTATTGACCCGCGGAGTGATTGGTCTATGTCCGCCAGATGTACAAACAGCTAAGCTTATTGAAGCGACGGAATTCGCAAAGAATTGGCATGGTAAGGCGGATGGCAGAATTACTACAATGATGTCGCCACATGCACCATATACTTGTCCACCGGATTATATCGAGCGCATTGTACAAGCTGCACATGATCTTAATCTTCCGATTCATACGCATATGTCAGAAACGCGACGTGAAGTCGAGGGCAATGTGGAGCAGTACGGTGCAAGACCCGTTGCTCACCTGGAAAAGCTAGGCGTGTTCACACGTCCAACGCTTGTCGCGCATGGCGTTCATTTGAACGATGAAGAAATTGCCATTCTCCAAAAGTATGATGTTCGTGTATCCCATAACCCAGGCAGCAATCTCAAACTTGCGAGCGGTGTTGCGCGTTTACCAGAATTACTGCGTGCAGGCGTTAAGGTTTCCTTAGGTACGGATGGCGCGGCGTCCAACAATAATTTAGATATGTTTGAGGAAATGCGTCTGGCTGCTTTGATTCATAAGGGAGTTACGGGCGATCCATTAGCTGTTCCTGCAAGGGAAGCATTGCAGCTAGGAACGCGTATGGGGGCAGAATCCATTTGGTTGGAAGACGTTGGTTTACTTGAGCCTGGCATGAAGGCAGACTTCATTGCACTGGATATTGATCAACCGCATTTCTTGCCTAAAACAGACTTTGTTTCTCACATTGTATACTCCGCTTGTGCGAAGGATGTCGTTGATGTATGTGTAGATGGCAACTGGATTGTACGTAAAGGTGAGTGTTTAACGCTAGATGAAGAGAAAATTAAACGTGAATTTGAACAATGTTTTGATAAACTAATTGGCTAATGCATAGGCTGAGTTTTTGGATTTGGGGAGGTGCGCGGCGTTCATGAATGCGAAGCGAACAATTACACTTGGCGTTTTTATTGTAGCAACGCTGGGTGTTGTTCTTAGCCGATTCTACCTCAATGTGCAGAACGAACACTGGGATGAGAAGCGTGTGGCTGTTGAGAAAGCCTATGAGGGCAGTATGATGACGAAGGCTTCGAAGGTAGATTTTTTCTACGGAGATGAGGCATTTCAGATTGTATATGGGGAAAATAAACTCGGACAAAGCTTAATTGCTTGGGTTTCCGATAAAGAAGTTCATACAGAAATGACGGAAGAAGCCTTCACCGCGGAGCAAGCACGAACTGCAGTTTTGAAGAAGGCGCCTAGCAGTCAAATTGAACGTGTTATGCCAGGCAAGTTGGGAAATGACTATGTCTGGGAAGTGTTTTATAAGACGAAGGATGATAGAGGTACGCGGTATTTCTATGATTACTATGCCTTCAAAGATGGATCTTTTCTAGATACGTATCGGCTCAGCCTTCAATAGAAGGTTGAGCTTTTTCTTTCTGAAGGAAGTGTTGTTTCGTGTTTCCACTGTTTACATAAGGTTGAGTGTATACTTAAGTGATATACTAATCGTATTGCTTTTGAAGCGAAAAAATATAGCTATACAGAAAGGTGGACGCCAATCCATGAAGATGAAGCTGCGCCTTTTACCTGTTATTTTGAGCGTGATTATTTCGGCCGGAGTACTTTTTGGAGGCTGGTTCGCCTATACAAGCTTTGCTATGGAAAATCCATTATCACATATAATTAGTAATGCACCGGGTGTTAGTAGCTCAACAATGAAGCTTTCTTCCAATCAAGTGAACATTGAATTGAGTTTAAAGTCTGACGCTAATTTACGAAATGTCGTGGAACAAATAAAGGAAGAAGGCGCCTCAATTATCGGGAATCGTTCTGTAAATATATCTGTAAAGAATCAATCGTCAGAGAAGCTTGACCAGTGGTGGTCCAAAGCATTATTTGAGGTGGCTCAGGCTATGGAAACGAAGCATTATGCGGATATTCCAACAATGTTACAGAAATTTGCAGATGGTGTACCTACAATGAAAGTAGATAGTGAAATGGACGAGCATAATGTGTACATTCGACTAACAGATGGTGATGCGACGAAATTTATCATGCTGCCAAGAATCTCCCAGATCGGAGTGTGGCCGAATGAGTAAAATATATAAGGAAATTGGTATCGGATTTATTCCTGTGTTACTTGTGTTTCTAGCTTTTCAAGGAATAAACGTGCTGCCAATCATATTCGTAAGTGCGCTTGGTGTTACGTTTTTCTATATGATGAAAACCCGCGGCGGTATTGGAGCTGCTGCAGGCGGCGGAGATCGAAAGAGCAAGAATCGGACGCCTTCTTTTTTGACATTTGATGAAATTGGCGGGCAAGATCGTGCGAAGAAAGAATTGATGGAAGCTCTGGATTTCTTGATTAAGCATGAGGAAATTAAGAAGCTAGGTATTCGTCCTTTGAAAGGTTTGTTACTAACAGGTCCTCCAGGGACAGGGAAAACCTTGATGGCGAAAGCATCCGCTCACTATACGAACTCTGTCTATATGGCTGCTTCAGGTAGTGAGTTTGTCGAGATGTATGTGGGTGTCGGTGCAAGCCGAGTACGTGATTTGTTTAAAGAAGCTAGAGCTCGTGCTGTCAAAGAGGGCAAGGATAACGCCATTATTTTTATTGATGAGATCGATGTGATCGGTGGTAAAAGGGAAGGCGGACAACAGCGTGAGTATGACCAAACCTTGAATCAGCTGTTAACCGAAATGGATGGCATTCATACGAATGATGCTCCGCGCATTCTCATTATTGCTGCGACGAATCGTAAAGAAATGCTGGATAGTGCATTATTGCGTCCTGGTCGATTTGACCGTCACATTGAGGTTGATCTGCCAGACAAGAAAGGCCGTCTAGCCATCCTAGCAATTCATGCCAAAAATAAGCCGCTTGCAGAAGGTGTAACTCTAGATCAAACAGCCGATCAAACCTTTGGATTCTCTGGTGCTCAGCTTGAAGGTGTGCTTAACGAGGCAGCTATTTATGCCATGCGTGAAGATAAGCCAGCGATTGAGCAGCCTCATTTGGCTTCGGCGATTGATAAGGTCATGATGGGTGAACGAACAGATAAGGAAACGGCCAATGATGAGAAAGAACGTGTGGCTTATCATGAATTGGGCCATGCTATTATTGCAGAGCTAGTTCGTCCAGGATCCGTTTCACAGGTTACCGTTAGTCCGCGAGGGAAAGCGTTAGGGTATGTGCGTCATAATCCGCCTCAGGATCATTATTTATATACGAAGGCTTATATCGAAGATCAGATTATGATTGCCCTTGGTGGTGCAGCAGCGGAAGAAATGATCTACGGCGGTCGAAGTACTGGTTCTCGTAACGATTTTGAGCAATCCCTTTCGATGGTTCGTAATATGATGGACGCTGGTCTTACCAGCTTAGGTATTATTGATCGTGAAATGGTGACGAAGGAACAGCTTATGAAAGAAAATGCGGTCATTTTGGATGCATTGATGCTTCGTACGAAAAAAATGTTAGAGGATCAACGTGGTGTGTTTGAACATTCATTTGCCATTTTGATGAAGGAAGAAGTGCTTTCAGGAGATACATTTAGAACCTTATTTGACGCCTCGGTGTCACAAAGTGCATAATAATGACCGTTGGCCAATTAGGCCAGCGGTTCTTGTCTTTACCACAAGCAGTAATTTTACATATACTTAGTAGTGTGAATGAGATGAGGAAGATGCAAGTAAGAAGGAGAAACAGGCTATGATGTTCAGAACAATTGGTGTAATTGGCGGAGGAACGATGGGCCAAGGCATTTCAGAAATGCTTGCAGCCCGAGGACTTGATGTCATGCTTGCCGAAAAAACAACTGAAAAGCTAGACCGAGCGATCGAGCAAATAACGGTCAGCCTTGATAAACAGATTGAACGATGGGCTTTGACGGAAGCAGAGAAGAAATCCATCCTCTCGAAAATTAAGCGAGCAGACTCGATTCAGGACATGGCGTCCTGCGATCTGGTCATTGAAACGATTTCGGAAGACTTGAATGCGAAAAAGCATATCTTTTTCCAGCTCAATCAAATCTGCTCGCCTCATATTATTCTAGCAACCAATACCTCTACGTTAAGTGTAACGGAGATTGCTGCAATAACGACACATCCAGAGCGTGTGATCGGCTTGCATTTTCTGCATCCGGTAGCGAAGGTAAATCTTGTTGAAATCGTTCGGGCGATGAAAACATCTGATGAAACTTATAACCATACGCGTCAGTTTATAGATGAATTGTTGCAAAAGAAGAGCATTAAAGTAAATGAATCGCCTGGTTATATAACGACAAGACTGATTTGCACTTTGATTAATGAGGCGCTACACACCTTATCGGAAGGTGTCGCTTCCGCGGAAGATATCGATCAAGCCATGCGCATTGGCTATGACTTCAAGCGTGGGCCGCTGGAGATGTGCGACCGCTTCGGGCTTGATGCTGTATTGGCAGCACTCGAAGGGATGTTCCGTGAATACGGCGATATCAAATATCGGCCCTCGTATTTGCTGAAGCAAATGGTTCGTGCGGGGCATCTTGGCGCGAAGACAGGAGAAGGCTTCTTCCGATACGACAAGGATGGTGACCGACTATGAATATTCTTGTGATTAATGCCGGCAGTTCTTCGGTGAAATACCAGTTGTATGATATGGAAAATGCGGCTGTGCTTGCCAAAGGCAGAGTGGAACGCATTGGGATGGATACGGCTATCCTCATACATGAACCAGCAGACAAACCAGAATTTCATAAGGTTGATGAAATTCTGGAGCATACAATCGCCATCCGACGCGTGTTGGATGTGCTTGTCCATCCCGAGCATGGCGTGTTGACAGCCATCTCGCAGATTGATGCTGTCGGTCACCGTGTCGTCCACGGCGGCGAATCGTTCAAGAACTCCGTCCTCGTCACCGACGAGGTGAAGAAGGAGATCCGGCGTCTCTTCGATTTGGCGCCGCTGCATAACCCGGCGCATATGCTTGGCATTTCCGCGGTAGAGGCGAACATGCCTGGCGTGCCGCAGGCTGTCGTCTTCGACACCGCCTTCCATCAGTCGATGCCGGCGAAGGCCTACCTGTATCCGGTGCCGATGGCGCTCTACCGGAAGCACAAGGTGCGCCGTTACGGTTTCCACGGTACGTCGCACAAGTATGTCAGCGAGCGTGCCGCAGCCTTTCTAGGACGCCCGCTGGAGCAGCTGAAGCTCATTACCTGCCACATCGGTAATGGTGCTTCCTGCGCCGCTGTATTGGGCGGCCAGTCGGTTGACACGAGCATGGGGTTGACCCCGCTCGAAGGTTTGATGATGGGCACGCGCAGTGGCGATCTCGATCCGGCCATCGTGCCCTATGTGATGGGCAAGGAGGATTTGACGATCGGCGAGGTGAGCTCCATGCTGAATAAGCATAGCGGCCTGCAGGCGATCTCGGGGATCTCCAGCGATATGCGGGAGATCGTAGAAGCGATGGAAGCGGGCGATAAGAACGCTGGCCTGGCTTTTGAGATGTATGCGTATCGCCTGCGCAAATACATCGGGGCTTATGCTGCAGCGATGAATGGCGTCGATGCGATTGTCTTTACGGCAGGTGTAGGCGAGAATTCTGCGCCATTGCGTCAAGCGGTATGCGAGGGCCTAAGCTTTCTTGGAGTTGATTTGGATGGGGAAGCGAACACTCAGGGGAGAGGCATGGAGAAGCGAATTACGAAGCCTGGCTCAAGGGTTGAAGTGCTTGTGATTCCAACGAATGAGGAATGGGTTATCGCTCAGGATACGTATCGTCTCGTTCAATCGCAGCCAGACTGATTCTTTCGTGGAAATAGTGAAATAGTGTACAATAGAGAAGATCTTCAGTTCCAGAGAGGAAGGATATCCATATGAAAAGTACAATAGGTGAAGTTAAAGATCATGTCGGCGAGTCAGTCACCATCGGCTGTTGGCTAAACAAGAAACGCTCAAGCGGTAAAATTCAGTTTTTGCAGCTTCGTGACGGGTCGGGATATATACAAGGTGTAGTGGTTAAAAGTGAAGTGAGTGAAGAGGTGTGGGAAGCAGCTTCTAAGCTAACTCAAGAGAGCTCATTGTACATAACGGGAAAAGTAAAGGAAGATACGCGCAGTAAAGGCGGTTTTGAACTAGATGTGACTGGTGTAGAAATCATTCAAGTCACTGAAGAGTATCCGATTACACCGAAGGAGCACGGCGTAGATTTCCTTATGGACAATCGTCATCTGTGGATTCGGAGCCCGCGTCAGCGTGCGGTACTTGTGATTCGCGCAGAAATTATTAAAGCCATACAAGCATTCTTTAATGACCGCGGCTTTCATTTGGTGGATCCGCCGATCTTGACGCCATCTTCTTGTGAAGGAACGACCAACTTGTTCCACACGAAATATTTCGATGAAGATGCGTTCCTGACGCAAAGTGGACAGCTATACATGGAAGCAGCAGCTATGGCGCTAGGCCGCGTATATTCTTTCGGTCCTACTTTCCGTGCGGAGAAATCGAAGACGCGTAGACATCTGATCGAGTTTTGGATGATCGAGCCAGAAATGGCGTTCGTGGATCACGTGGAAAACCTTGAAGTACAGGAACAATTCGTTTCGCATATCGTGCAAACCGTTTTGGCCAATTGCCAGGCAGAGCTGGAGACATTGGAGCGGGATACGTCGAAGCTGGAGAAAATAAAAGGCAGTTTCCCACGTATTACGTACGATGAAGCTGTTGACTATTTGCAAAAAAATGGGCATGAATTCGCATGGGGTGAGGATTTCGGAGCTCCGCATGAGACAGCGATTGCCGCTCAGTATGAGACACCAGTCTTTATCACACACTGGCCGACAGAGATTAAAGCGTTCTACATGAAGCCTGATCCTAGTCGTCCGGAAGTCGTGCTCTGTGCCGATATGATCGCGCCAGAAGGCTATGGCGAAATTATCGGGGGCAGTCAACGGATCGATGATCCTGAATTGATGGAGCAGCGTTTCAAGGAGCATGAGTTATCCCAAGAGGCTTACCAATGGTACTTGGATCTTCGTAAATACGGCACTGTGCCGCATTCCGGTTTTGGTTTAGGTTTAGAGCGTACAGTTGCTTGGATTTGCGGCTTGGATCATGTGCGTGAAACGATTCCGTTCCCACGTTTGTTATACCGTCTGTACCCTTAAGTAGTGGCATTGTCCATGGGGAGAAAGGGGATCGACGCATGAGTGCTCAAACGAATACACAGATGAAGATTGAAGCGATCCTGGTGAACAGCTTTTTGGAGGGGAGTGTCGCGGTACCGAGTCTTCTTCTCAAGCATTACCGTGCGCTGCTTTTGAGCGAAGTTGACGTTATGACGCTTATCCATTTCATTTCTTTTATTGAAAAGGATAGAAACACCTTCCCGACGTTAGACGAAATTCAGGAGCGAATGTCAGCTTCACCCGATGCGGTGATTGCCAGTGTTCAGAAGCTGATTCGCGAGCAGTTTATCACGATCGACGAGGATACGCACGAAACAACAGGCTTTCGAAGTGAGCAGTACAACCTAACGCCGCTCTATAAGAAATTAGCCAAACGCGTTGCGGAGCAGCAGCTTAAAGAGTTGGCTGAGGTGGCTGCGCAAGCGCAGGCTCCGTCCGATGACCGTGTGAAGAATATCTATTCCACGATTGAAAATGAATTCGCAAGACCTTTGACGCCAATGGAACTGGAAACAATCAGCAATTGGTTAGATAAAGACATGTACAAAGAAGAGCTCATCATGACGGCTTTGAAAGAAGCGGTATTTGCCGGAAAAGTCCATTTCCGTTATATTGATCGCATCTTGCTCGATTGGAGTCGTAATCGTGTTTCAACGGTGGATCAAGCCAAAGAATATTCGCAGCGGTTCCGCCAGACGAGATAGCTTAGTAAAAAACGCCTAGTTGTTCACTCCGTAGGGAGGGAGTAATGGGCGTTTTTTTTCTTTCTCGGTGTGGTACAGCGCTTACCCCGACCCCTAACCCTCGCGGCCCCGTTTGCCTCCCCACTACGTAGATACGGAACGAGAGGACGCTATTTGAGTTAAAATAGTCAATACAAAAAAGTTGCGGAACCAGGTTCCTCTATTTCGCCAATAACGCAAGAAATGCGCTGAAATTTAACGAAATAGCGGACTGACGTTCCACAACTTTAAGGAAAAAGCTGATTCTAGGGAAATAGCGGAACCACGTTCCGTAACTGCAGGGTAGTAAGTCCGCGGTTAATCGTGGAGTTGATTATTTATGCAGCAAATGCGAGCGGTACACATATTCGAATAAAAATTCGAATGCCTCAAGATGACGCTTCGCCTCAAACGCATTGGCGCCCCAAGCGTAGATCCCGTGCTTACGAAGTACGATACCCGGAATACGAGGTACAATTGCACCTTCGACTAGCTCAGCAATGCGCGGAATTTCCGCATAGTTCGGAAGAATTGGAATTTCAATTTGAGCTTCCTCGTCCCAGATGTTAAAAGCTTTGATCAACTCAACGCCATCAACTGGAATGCTCCCACGCTCCCCATACAGCTCGGAAACTAAGTTGTTGAAGATGGTATGCACATGGAAAATAGCGCCTGCGCCTGTTAAGCGGTAAATCTCACTATGGATTAATGTTTCAGCTGAAGGCTTCAGGCTCGTAGCTTCTGTTGGCAAGCCTTTCTCATTAACGAGAAGGAAATCCTCGGGTGTTTGGACGGATTTATCTCTACCGCTAGACGTGATAGCGAAGGTGAAAGAACTCGGCTCAAAGCCGCCAACTCGCACAGATAAATTACCGCTTGTCGCAGGAAACCATCCACGCGCCGCTAGATTAGCCTTAATGTCACGTAAGTCAGCGAATGCACGCTGTTTTTCTTCTAGTAAAATACTCATTTGACCGGTTCAGCCTCCAATTGCTTAATAATATCGAAGAATGTTTCGAAGGGGTGGTAGGCATAGCCGAGTTGATCACAACGCTCAATAAGATGTGATCTGGCAAAAATCGTATCCACAAGCTTAGCACCTTCAAAATCAGTGATGCTGTCTCCGATAATAATTCGCTCATACCGTAGGGGATCATAGGACCGAATGATGCTTGTTTTACACATGCCGCAATCGGTTACGCAATGGGCATCACACGGATTCGGCCATAGGATCTCGATGGTTTCCCCATCGAAAGAGCTGGCATTGCAATAAATATGATTCTCAGGTATCGCGAACGCGCTAAGCAGCGGGTAAATAAAGAAGTCGATGCCTCCGCTTGTGATCAAAAGCTTGATTCCTTGCTCCTTGCAGTAGGAGACAAACGCTTCAAAGCCATCGCGAATCGTTGCATTATGAATGGCATAGTCGACAATCTCAGCTTTGCGTGAGGTAGGCAGCAGGGCGAACATCGCCCCAACGCCTTCACGAATGGAGATCTGCTGTGTCACGATTTGCTCGACGATGCCTTCCCAGCCTTCTGGATTGAAGTGCTTCATAATGGCTACGATGTTATCGTTAACGGTGATTGTACCGTCAAAGTCACAAAAGATAATACGTTCCTTGCTCATTCTCGAATCCCCCATGTGTCAATAGCAGATTGTAGCTCTGGATGTGTTAGGGCGTAGTCGCGCAGGGTTTTCCCTTGTAGAGTTGCGTCGATAGCTTGACGGAAGGCTTGTCCGCCAGCGATAGTTCCCATCGGGTGACCGTGGATACCGCCACCAGCGTTCACGATAACATCCTGCCCGAAATCACGCAAAATGAGTGGAACTAGACCAGGATGAATACCCGCGGACGGAACTGGGAAGCTTGGTGCCAATTTCAATGCAGCATCAGACGGAGCCTGATAAGTGTAATCTTTACGCAAATCCTGCGTTAGCAGCGCGTGCTTAATGGCTAAATTCTCTTCCTTCGGCATCACAACGGAGCCGTATGGGGAAGGGAAAAGCACCAAATCAGCACCAGCAAGACGCATTAGCTTGCCTAGAAGGACAGAAGGCGAGATGCCGTAATGCGGTGACGGGTAAGTGGCGCCAGCTAAAGCAGGATGAGCCATGATCGGAATGTTAATGTCTGGATCCGCGCTTAGTTCATGCAGAACATCAAAGCCGTAAGCCAATACATTGAAAAGTAAGGCATTTGCACCAGCCGCAATTGCTTTCTTGGCTTGGGCAGCGAGTTTAGAGGTTGATCCTGTCAAATTTACTGCATAGAGCAGCTTTTGACCCGTTTCCTTCGTCGCTTGCTCGGCTGCTTCAAGACAAATAGCAATTCGTTTCTCCATCGGTGTTAACGGATTTTCGAATAAAATCTCGTCGTCCTTAATGAGATCGACGCCACCAGCGGCTTGTAAGTAAAATTGCTCGCGAAGCGCCGGCAACTCGTATCCGACAACGGACTTGAAGATGCTCATAAGCAACGGTCGGTCATGTACGCCAAGAAGATCACGAACACCTTGCATCCCAAATTTCGGGCCAGGGAACCCGGCGAGGAAATCGGATGAGAAGGCGAGGTCGATCAGTTTGATTTTGCCATCCATAGACAGCTTGCCGAATACCGTCACTAACAGTGCAGGAATATCCCTGCTATAATTCACATCTGGATAAGAGATAGTCATATCCGCATAGCGGCCCGACGCAGGCTCACCTGGAGCAGGCTCGTGGACTTCAACGGAAACGACTTTGCCTAAGTGCTTCTCCATAGAAGCCTTCTGCGCCTCAGGCAATTCCGTCCAACTGCCAACGGTAAGACCAACGGCAATGCCTGTTGCTTTTTTATGAAAATCGGCTTTCTCATCGAAACTCCGATAGGTAGCTAAACAATAGGAACTCATAACGAACTTTCACCTGCTTTAAGTAGAATTCATACTAACTTGTAAATTGAAAAAGTGGATTAGACCGATTTGCCTACCGTACTGGTTGTAGCAATTTGCTCGCCCATTTCCTTCGCGCGTCTTGCGGAATGGAACACAGCTTGAGCGACAGCTTCGCTGAATTGATAACGATCCAAGGCTTCAATCGAAGCTTGCGTAGCTCCATTAGGCGACGTAACTTTGCGGCGTAGCTCCGCAGGATCTTCCTTCGTATGCTGCACCATGTGTGCGGCTCCGAGAAACGTTTGAAGTGTTAATTGCTTCGCATCTTCTTCCGATAGACCGCCTTCGATCCCCGCTTTAATCATCGCTTCCATGAAATAATACACGTACGCAGGACCGCTTCCAGAGACGCCAGTAAGAACTTCCAACTTATCTTCATCGACAATCGTGACCGTTCCCACTGCTTCAAACATTTGGATAGCAAACTGCTTGAATGTAGCATTAACCTTAGTGGAGAAGCTCATTCCTGTTGCGCCTAATCCAATCGTGGAAGAGGTGTTAGGCATCGTACGAACGATCGGCATATTGGTTTCCAACAGCTTTTCAGCTTTGTCGATGGACAAGCCAGCAATGACCGAAATGAGCAGTTGTTTTTCGTTCAAAAGAGGTCGAAGCTCAGCAAAGGCAGTTTCCACATCTTTAGGCTTCATGCAAAGCACAACAACGTCGGCTTCGCGGATGAAAGTATCTTTCTTCTCAGAATCCGAAGTTGCTTGCAGGCCGTATTCCGAGCGGAGAAAAGCTAATCTATCTTGATTGGAGCGATTCATCATATACACATGCTGCGGATTTGCGACTCCCGTCTGAATCAATCCTCGGACGATGGCTTCCGCCATAGAACCTGCGCCAACAAAGGCAATTTTTGCTTGTGATAACATCGTGGACATCGGGCATTCCTCCTTAGTATATACGGCTTATTCGCGTATTTGTCCGCTTCCGTAGACGCGGTATTTGGTTGAAGTTAGCGCAGGCAGCCCCATAGGACCACGTGCGTGAAGCTTCTGTGTGGAGATGCCGATCTCTGCTCCGAATCCAAACTCAAACCCATCGGTAAAGCGCGTCGAGGCATTATGGTACACCGCAGCTGCATCCACTTCCTGTAGGAATTTCTCTGCACTGGCAGCATCTTCCGTTACGATGCATTCGGAATGCATCGTACCATAGTCACGAATGTGGGCTAGTGCCTCATCTAAATCCTTGACAACTTTGATAGATAAAATATAATCTCCGTATTCCGTTCCCCAATCGGCTTGTTCAGCAACCAGCATACTTGGAACTAAGCTTCTTGCACGCTCGTCACCTCGTAGTTCAACATGGACGCCTTGGAACGCTTCGGCAATCGCTGCTAGGTGTTTCTCGGCAATGGCTTCGTGTACAAGCAAGGTTTCCATACTGTTACAAACAGAAGGACGCTGGGCCTTCGCATTTATTCCGATACGAACAGCCATATCGAGCTGTGCACTTTGATCTATAAAAGTATGACATACCCCTGCGCCTGTTTCAATGACTGGGACAGAGGCGTTATTGACAACATTTTGAATAAGTGAGTGACCGCCACGTGGAATCAGCACATCAATGAGGCCATTCAGCTTCAGCATTTCATCGACGGAGCTGCGATCCGCACTTAGAATTAATTGCAGGGCGTCAGCCGGAAGGGACGACCGCTCTAGAGCGGAATGTAATACCTCCACAATTTTCTCATTCGAAAATAGGGCAGAGGAGCCGCCACGCAGCACAACTGCGTTGCCTGTCTTGAGACATAAACCTGCGGCATCGACCGTTACGTTCGGTCTAGCTTCATAAATAATACCGATGACGCCTAGCGGTACACGGATTTTGCGAATCCGCAGCCCGTTCGGGCGGTCAATCGACTCGAGCGTATCCCCAATCGGATCAGGAAGCTCTGCAATTTGACGAAGGCCTTCTGCCATCGCCGCAATGCGCGCTTCGTTCAACGCGAGACGGTCAAGGAGAGAAGCGCTGGTGCCTAGCTCTTTGCCACGCTGCAGATCCTTGCTATTAGCTTCAATAATCGCTTGCTGCTCCGTAATTAGGGCATCTGCCATAAGAAGCAAGGCTGCATTCTTTTGTTCGGTTGTGAGATTGCCCATTACTTGGGCAGCATGCTTGGCAAGCTTGGATTTACTTATTACTTCACTCATGGGAAGACCTCCTAGTTGAAAAAGGATTGGCAATGCGCTAACAATTGTTCCACGTTAAGCTCATAAGCAGCGCCGGTAAGGCGTTCTTTACATTCGACAATACGTTCGTTCGCTTTCTTACCAACGGTTAGTCGTAATGGGAAGCCTAGTAAATCGGCATCATTAAATTTCACGCCAGGACGTTCCTCGCGATCATCCCAGAGGACAGAGTAGCCTGCGCGAGTTAATATTTGATACAGTTCTTCAGATAATTTCATCTGAGCTTCATCAGCAACATGTACGGTTAAAAGATGAATCGCAAACGGGGCGATAGTATTTGGCCAAATAATGCCTCGCTCATCCTGATGCTGCTCAATGACGGCAGCCAAGACACGCGACACGCCGATTCCATAGCAGCCCATAATCATCGACTCGGAGAGCCCATTCTCATCGGTAAATGTTGCGCCGAGGGATTCACTATATTTGGTGCCGAGCTTAAATACGTGCCCGACTTCAATACCCTTGGCAAACGCGAGATCATGACCGCAGTGGGTACAGCTTTCGCCTTGACCAACATTGCGAACATCAACATAGGTGATGTCAGGCAGATCTCGCTGAACGTCCACATGCTGAAGATGGTAATCCTCTTCATTGGCGCCGACCACAGCATTCGTTAGGCCTCTAATCGACGTATCTGCAATTAGTTTGACGGTTGATAGTCCAATGGGACCAATAAATCCAGCGATAGAACCCAGTGCAGAGATGTCGGCTTCAGAGAGCATCGTGACTTCTTGACCGCCAAGAACCTGCTTAAGCTTGATCTCATTGATTTCGAGATCTCCTCTTACAAGCACAATGACAGGGGCACCATCCGCTTGAACGGCGACAGATTTGATGATTTGCTGTGGTTCAATGTGAAGGAATTGGCTTAATTGTTTGATACTTGTTACGCCTGGCGTTTGAACTCTGATCGGAAGTGAGTTAGGCTTGTCGCTCGGTGATGATGCACCTGCGTTAGAGATGATTCCAGATGCTTTCTCTAAATTAGCCGCATACTGACAGGATGGACAATGTACGATCGTATCCTCGCCGACTTCTGCCAAAGCCATGAATTCATGCGTATCCGTACCGCCAATGGCACCGGAATCGGCTTCAACGGCACGGAATTGCAAACCGCAGCGTGTGAAAATGTTGACATAAGCATCAAACATCGCTTGATAGCTAGCATCGAGACCGCTTGCTGAGCGATCGAAGGAGTAGGCATCCTTCATCAGGAACTCACGGCCACGCAGCAGGCCGAATCGTGGTCTACGCTCATCGCGATATTTCGTTTGAATTTGATAGAGCGTAACGGGTAGTTTTTTATAAGAATGAATTTCGTCTTTGACTAGAGTAGTGATGACTTCCTCATGTGTGGCACCTAGTGCAAACTCGCGACCATTGCGGTCTTCCAGTCGCATCAATTCGGGACCATAGACATCCCATCTTCCCGATGCTTTCCATAATTCGGCAGGATGAAGAGCGGGCATGAGCATTTCTTGCGCGCCTGCGCGGTCCATTTCTTCCCGCACAATCGTTTGAATATGTTGGAGGGCCTTGAAACCCAAGGGTAAGTAGGAATAAATACCACTGGACAGCTGACGAATCAGACCTGCTCGCAGCATCAGTCGGTGACTGGCCGCTTCGGCATCTCCCGGTACATCTCGTAATGTTGGATTAAGTAATCGTTGTTGTCGCATGGTAAGGGAGATCCTCGCTTTCTATCTATTGCTATCGTTAGGTCAAAGGCACCCATTCATCTCGGTGGATGACTTCAATGCGTGACACTTCGACACGTTTCTGGACTTCGTCGGTGGATAGGCCTGCGGCGGCTTGCACTTGCCAAGCCGCATAATTGACGACGCCGCGGCCTAGCAGCGTACCTTCACTGCATATCACCTCGACGACGTCGCCGGGGTGGAAGTCGCCAACCGCTGCCGTGATGCCAGCGGGGAGCAGGCTCTTGCCACCGTTGATCAGGGCCGCTTTGGCGCCTTGATCAACGATGATTTGCCCTTGAGGCAGCGAGTGGTAGCCGACCCACTGCTTCTTGACCGGCAGATTGTTCAGCGCCGTGTCAAAGTACGTGCCCTTGCCGGTTCCGTTCACGGCAAGGTTTAGATCATCGGGCTCAAGCACGCGCCCGATGAAGACCGGCACGCCCCCGCGCATCGCGATGCGGGCGGCCTCGACCTTGGAGCGCATGCCGCCGGTGCCGACCGCGCTCCCTGAGCCTCCAGCGAAGCTGAACAGCTCATCGCTGATGGCGTCTACGCGATCAATGCGCTGCGCGTTCGCGTTTTTGCGTGGATCGTCCGTGTACAGGCCGTCCATATCGGTAATGATGATCAATTTGTTCGCTTTGACCAAATTGCCTACTAATGCCGACAACGTATCGTTGTCGCCGAATTTCAATTCATCGACGGAGACGGTATCATTCTCGTTAATGATCGGGACGACGCCGCGCTGCAACAGCTCGTCGATCGTCATCATCGCGTTCTGAACGCGCTTGCGGTTGGAGAAATCGTACCGAGTTAGCAGAATTTGCGCCACGCTTACGCCGTGGGACGCAAATGCTTCATGGTACGCCTGCATTAAGAGCGCTTGACCGACGGCTGCGGCGGCCTGCTTCTCGTGCAACACCTTGGGCCGCGTGCGGTAGCCAAGGGAAGTGAAGCCTGCGGCTACTGCGCCGGAAGTCACTAGCAGCACTTGGCTGCCGCTGCGCTGCAATTGCGCTAGCTCCGACGCAAAAAAACGTATTTTATCCGGATTTAGGCCACCAGTATCTGATGTTAACGAGGAGCTGCCAATTTTGACGACGATTCGCTGAGTCATATTCATCCCATCCTTCGGTTTCCAACTATGTAGATACAAAAAAGACTCCCGTCCTCAAACATAAGGACGAAAGTCTGTTGCTTCCGCGGTACCACCTTAGATTAGCGCACACCGATGGCGACATGAGCTCAACTCTATCCCTGTATAACAGTAGGGCTCTGTTCAACTCATCGTTGACGGTTCAGGGGCGGGTTCGGATTCGGTTCACGGCAAGCTCTCTCAGTCGGTGGAGCTTACTCCCTGGTTACGTGCGGCTCGATTCGTACTATTCCCATCATAACATTGCTGTTTGGAATTTTACCACATAAGAAAGTATAAATTTTCGGTTTCCGAAAACAGCTTTCTTATTGGCGATAAAACCTGCCTCTAAACGCGGTCGCTCATCTCTGAATGGCATCGATAGAGGTTTTCTCAATTCTATCTAGAATAGCATGGTACGCGAGACTTTGTAAAGAAGGAAAAGCCTTGATTCGTATGGATTTAACTAAAATAATTTCAACTTCCCAATCCGTTGCACTGCTTCAGCCAATCGTTCCTCGGAAGACAGGAGGCCTAGTCGGACATAACCTTCACCATGCGTTCCGAACCCAACCCCCGGCGCTACGACAACTTTAGCTTCTTCCAGAAGTAAATCGGCTAGACTTTGTGACGAATGTCCTTTCGGTACAGGCAGCCATGAGAAAAACGATCCTTGCGATGGCTTAGCGTTCCAACCAATGCCTGCAAGTGCTGTATACAGTACATTACGACGGCTTTCGTATACATCTCGAAGTTCTGTCACACAGTCCTGGGACGCGGTCAATGCTGTCGCAGCTGCTACTTGAATGCCGCCGAACAATGAGCAATAGTAGTGATCCTGCATCAAGTTGATGAGACGGATCACCTCATTGTTACCTAAAGCAAAGCCTACGCGCCAGCCGGCCATGTTGTACGTTTTGGATAGCGTATAGAACTCAATACCTACTTCCTTGGCACCTGGCGTTTGCAAGAAAGAGATAGGCTTCTGACCATCAAAGCCAATGGCCCCATAGGCGAAATCACTGGCTACAACGACCTCATTTTTTTCAGCGAATGCAACTGTTTCTTCATAAAAGGAAGCGGGAGCTGTCGCGCCTGTTGGGTTGTTCGGATAATTGATGAACATCAATTTCGCACGGTCGAGGTCAGATTGCTTCAATTGTGAATAGTCAGGCAAAAAGTTATTTTCTTCCCGCAACGGCATGAAAGCCATCTCGGCACTTGCAAGTGCTACCCCAGACCAATAGTCTGGATAACCGGGGTCAGGAACAAGGCAGACATCGCCTGGATTCAATAAGCATTGGGCAATTTCGATGAGACCTGTTTTACCGCCGAAAAGGATCGCGACTTCCGTATCCGGATCCAGATCAACATTATGATCTTCCTTATAGCGCTGTGCGATCGCTTGTTTCAAGAAGGGATAGCCGCTGAAAGGAGGGTATTTATGATATAAAGGATTGGCCGAAGCTTCTTGAATCGATGTCACAATATGCGGTGGCGTCGGGCGATCTGGATTCCCTTGACCTAAATTAATGACGTCATGGCCAGCGGCGATTTGTGCGTTTGCTTTACCAACGAGCGTTGCGAAGAATTGTGTTGGCAGGCCCTTCATTCTTTCAGCTGGTTGTATGGTAAAACGAGAGGATGTTGAAGATATGTTTGTCACGGTTTAATTCACACTCCGAAGGTCGGGATTTTAATGTATACCCTAAATGTAACATGATTAATCTTTTTTTCATAGTCGATGAAGATATTCGATTGTACATCATTTTGCCTGTGACATACAATGAAGTCATTCAAGTACTAGGGAGATGATTGAGGATGTCGGATAACACGCAAGTGGCGGATGTGTTTCTGCAGGAATCGATTCGAGCTTTTCAGAGTATGAAGAAGTTGGCGGATAAAGCTTTTGCTCAAACAGAGGATTCATTTTTCTATCAGACAATAGATGAAGAGTCGAATTCTCTTGAGGTGCTCATCAAGCATATGCATGGGAATATGTTGTCCCGTTGGACTGACTTTTTAACCTCCGATGGGGAAAAAGAGACGCGAGATCGCGATGGCGAGTTTGAGACGGAAAACCTTTCTCGTTCAGATCTGATTGCCCTTTGGGAAGAAGGCTGGCAGGTTCTCTTCGCTACACTTCACGCGCTGACCTCCGATGATGTGCTCTCTCATGTGCGTATTCGTGGCGAGAGTCATACGGTGCTGCAAGCCATCCAACGTCAAGTGTCTCACTATGGGTATCATGTCGGACAAATTGTATTGCTCTGTAAGCATTGGTCTTCTCAGGATTGGCAAACACTGAGTATTGCTAGAGGTCAGTCTAAGCTTTTTAAACCGAACGTGTAGCGAACAAGTACAAGTGCATGTTGAGTTAGACACACATTTCGACTAGTATGTACACATATAGCATTTTTCTTTGACTGGAAGGAGCTTTTCGACATGTCTTCACAATTACTTAATATTGCCCTCATTCAAATGGATATCACAATTGGGAATCCGGATGCGAACTTTGCTCATTTAGAGAAGCTGCTTTTGGAAGCCGTTGAAACGGCGCAGAAGCCGGACGTTATCATTTTTCCTGAAATGTGGAATACGGGCTATGCACTAACAGAAATACATCAACTAGCTGATGTGAACGGGGAAAGAACGAAGGCGTTTTTGAGCAGTTTTGCTCGTACACATAGCGTGAATATTATTGGCGGCTCGATTGCTGATAAAAAAGAGGATCGTGTCCTCAATACAATATACGCATGGGATCGTGAAGGTAGCGAGATCGCAGAATACTCCAAAATTCATCTGTTCCGACTCATGGATGAAGAAAAATTCCTGCACAGCGGAGAGCAATTGGGCTTGTTTGAGCTTGAAGGCGTACCTGCCGGTGCGATGATTTGTTATGATATTCGTTTTCCAGAGCTATCACGTAAATTGGCGCTGGAAGGCGCACGGATTCTATTCGTACCTGCAGAATGGCCGCATCCACGCTTGCATCACTGGCGAACTCTTCTTATGGCGCGCGCGATTGAGAATCAAATGTACGTAGTCTCTTGTAATCGTGTAGGGACGAGCGGTACGACGAATTTCTTCGGTCACTCGATGGTTATCGACCCTTGGGGCGAGGTATTGGTGGAAGGCGACGAGAGCGAAGCGATTCTTCGAGCGACGATTGATTTAGAAGAAGTTGTCCGTGTACGGGGCAAAATCCCTGTTTTCGAAGATCGTCGTCCCCATTTATATTAGGAAAGTTGATTTTTGCAGCGATATTTTGTAAACTAAAACCAATTGAATGATCAATTGTGGCTGTGAAGGATGAATAGTACTTGAAATACTTCATATTCAGCGAGTTGGGGATTGGTGTAAGCCCAGCATGAAGCTCAAGGAAAAGGCTATCCGGAGCCAATACGATAAAGGGGATACATGCTTTTCCAGATGTATCAACTAGGGTGGAACCGCGGGTGCTCAAGCTCTCGTCCCTAGGCATTATTTGATGCCTTTGGATGTTGAGCTTTTTTGATGTCTGCTCATGTCCAAACGGTCGTCATAGGGCGTTGACCCACTAACTAGAAGCTTAAGGAGCGATTGAACAATGAGTGTAACGATGGAGCAAGTTGTCGCATTAGCGAAGCACAGAGGATTTGTATTCCCAGGTTCAGAAATTTATGGTGGTTTGGCAAATACGTGGGATTACGGCCCGCTTGGTGTTGAATTGAAGAACAATATTAAACGCGCTTGGTGGAAAAAATTTATTCAAGAATCCCCGTATAACGTAGGATTAGACGCGGCAATTCTGATGAACCCGCAAGCTTGGGTAGCATCAGGTCACGTAGGTAACTTCAACGATCCGATGATCGATTGCAAAAGCTGCAAAGCCCGTCACCGTGCGGATAAATTGATCGAGAACAAGCTAGCTGAGAAGGATATTGAAATCATCGTTGATGGTATGACGTTTGATGACATGATGAAGCTGATCGTGGAGCATAACATCGTGTGTCCAGATTGCGGAAGCAAGGATTTCACAGATATTCGTCAGTTCAACCTGATGTTCAAAACATTCCAAGGCGTAACAGAAGCGAGCTCCAATGTCGTTTATCTACGTCCTGAAACCGCACAAGGGATCTTCGTTAACTTCAAAAATGCACAACGCACCATGCGCAAAAAGCTGCCATTTGGTATCGGCCAAATCGGTAAAAGCTTCCGTAACGAAATCACGCCAGGTAACTTTACGTTCCGTACACGTGAATTCGAACAAATGGAGCTTGAGTTCTTCTGTAAGCCAGGTGAGGACTTAAAATGGTTTGAGTACTGGAGAAGCTTCTGCCATAACTGGTTGCTTTCTCTAGGCGCTAAAGCTGATAATCTTCGTCTTCGTGATCATAATGATGATGAATTGTCCCATTATAGTAATGCTACAACAGATATCGAGTACAAATTCCCGTTTGGTTGGGGCGAGCTTTGGGGCATCGCGGATCGTACAGACTACGATTTGAAGCAGCATATGACGCATTCCGGTGAAGATTTCAACTACATCGATCAAGAAACGAATGAGCGTTACGTACCTTATTGCATCGAGCCATCCCTTGGTGCTGACCGTGTAACATTGGCGCTTCTAATTGATGCGTTCGAAGAACAAAAGCTCGAGGGTGACGACAGCCGTACTGTTCTTCACTTCCACCCAGCATTGGCACCAATGAAAGCAGCGATTTTCCCACTTTCCAAGAAATTGAGTGAAGGTGCACAAGCTGTATTCGCAGATCTTGCGAAGCATTTCATGGTGGATTACGATGATACAGGATCGATTGGTAAAAGATACCGTCGTCATGATGAGATCGGAACACCGTTCTGTATCACTTACGATTTCGAATCCGAAACGGATGGTCAAGTAACGGTTCGTGATCGTGATACAATGGAACAAACACGTATGCCGATTTCTGAATTAAAAGCCTATATCGAAAATTCCCTTCAATTCTAATTGGGATATTCAACTTAATTAGCTAATAGCAAACCCCTTGTAAGCACGTCGAGAGACGCATGCCTACAAGGGGTTTTTCGCTAGATCACATAGTCTAAGACTTCACTGTAAGGTAAATAGCGTCGAACTTCACGCAGCGGCGGTGTATAAACATGGATCGAAATTGCTGGTTCATGGAAAGGGTTGCTAAGCTGGTGTATTTGCTCCGCTGGCGCCGTGAAATATTCGCCAGCCTGCATGAAATCGTCTTTCTTAGCAATTGGATAACCGTCAGCGTCTAAAGAGAAGGTTGAATTCACCAGTGATCCTGCGACGAGATAAGCCGCGCCAATGGACAAGCCATGGTTATGAATAGCCGTTGAACGGGAAGCGGGAATGTGAATGATGATAACTTCCAGATATGGACTGCTATACACGACATTTCTACCATAAGGCAGCTGGTTGGGTTCGGTTTTGAAATCAGGAACGAACATAAGACTTCGCTCGATCGATTGAAGTGCCTCTTGCAATTGCTCAAGTGTTGGGTTTTGCAACTTACAGAATGTCTGTTCAATTGCTCTGATGAGCGACATTGGCTTTCGCCTCCTAAGCATTCTTATCTCTTTATCAATATTAATTGGGGAAAGGATAAGTTTTATTTATATAATATGCCTCTGAGGTATAAAGGGTTAGGGATAAATGAAGGGTTTTTGCGAAAAGGGGAAACTTGTATATGAGATATCCTACGAATGGCACATGTCAGAAATCCCATTTTATGGCTATAATTATGCAAACGCTGTCTTTTTGTAGTGCAAGTATACTATCTTCTAATAATTACTACCTTTGCACTATTTCAAGCATTCGATTTGAGCCTTATAGTTAGTGACACATGCGCGAAAAATACAACATTTTGTAAAGGTAGTGATGGAAAAACAACGGCATACGACATGAATTTCAATTCTACTCACAGCATGGATGCTATTTCAATTCAAGGTTACATAGGGAACGGGAGTGGAATTGATGAATGGATTAGCTGAAGAGACGCAAATGCATGAATTCACAGAGAGAGTCGGCATCTCACAAACAGAGATTGCCAAGCTACATGAGAAATCATTTCTTAATGGCGTTCAAAGAGATTCGACGCGCGTGAGGTTTCGCGTGCAAGGCAAAATGATGGAACRGCTACTAGCTAAAAACCAAGTACTCATGGATGTCATCCTTCGGCAAGCACATCTGAAGACGAACACCTTCTACTTTCCTAATTTATTAATGGTTACGGATAATCATGGGGTCATTTTAACAATTAATGGGGATGAAAGATCGATCTTGCAAGCAGCTAATTTAAATAATATCGGAATCGGATCTTCGCTATCTCTTTCTAGTGCAGGGRCAAATGCTGTATCTGCAGCCATTGATCTTCAACGACCGGTTTGGATCAGTGGGGAGGATCATTATCTGGATACGATGCACAACTGGGTAACGATGTGCGTTCCGATACAATTAGCTGACAATCAAATCATGGGTTACTTAGTTTTGACCGCTTTTCAGTACATTTCTGCACCATTTATGTATCCATGCATCAAATCGATTGCACTTCTCCTTGAATATGAGTTAAGGAAAACGGAGCTGCAAAGTAAAACATGGTTCGTGGAGGAAATGCTGGAAGAACGGTTGAAAGCCTTTAAGCTGACGCTGCGAGAGAAAGAAGTTGCTACGTATTGGCTGTTGGATTACGATTATAAACAAATTGGCAAAGTTTTGGGGATCAGTGAGAATACCGTACGTGTCTATGTAACGAAGATCAATCGCAAGCTGAAAGTGAATTCCAAAGCCTCTTTGATCTTAAGTGTTCTTGGCGCGATATAGAGATGATAGTATGAAGTCATACATATGCGTTACACTGGTAATAAACCGTTAGTAAGCACATGCTATATAATTAATGACGAATCAAGTTAAGAAATTGTTCAATTTGTAGAAAAAAAGCTTCTATCTCACGATGATCGTGGGGATGGGGGCTTTTTTTTTGCATGCTCAGCGCTCGTGCCGCTAGAATCCAGAATAGATAATACCGTTCAAAATCAGGATAAACCCGAGCGCATTCGGGTTTTCTTCAACAAGTAAGGCTAAACTGTCCAGGAATACTTGAAAGTGGCGACATTTTGTTTCGAAATAATGTGGAATTATTGTCGATCGACTTACGAGGAAGACCCATTTTTTAAGGAATTTGATGAAAATGCGTGTACTAGCTGATGCATATGCATGAGTTATAAAGAATGAACGATCTGTATGAGGTATATACGAGCTCCGAAAGAACTATATGAAACCGCTTCCTAAGAACGATGTTCAGCGTGAATTCCCGACTTCAGTCCTCTTGGAACGCGTCAAATAGCTTGAAATGCCTATGAAATGGCCTGATAACGACTATCGTGGCTTAAGAATTATAGTTCATGCATTAGGTCATTCGAATTAATAAATATGTATGATTTGCTCTACAGAAATTACCGTCTATATTTGAGGCATCCCACCGAAACAAGAGGGAATATGTCGAGCTTTGAAGGACGGTAGGCTATGAGACAAAGAAGAAAGGCCTTGATCCTGCAGCCTATTAAATGGATTCTTCTTCTAGGCGTTGTCGGTTCTGGAAGTGTATATGGATTATCGGCAGCAGGGTTCATCGAGTGGAATTCGGAACATAAATTGGAAAGTTTGATGTTCTGGAAAGCCACCGACAATGCTTCAACAAAAGGAATTGCGCAAGCAGCTGGCCTGGATAAAGAAAATGCGAAGGCATCGGTTAAACCGACAACGACTGCTAGTGTAGCAGCAACGACATCGCCGGCAGCTACACCTGCAAGCACACCAATAAGTTCACCAGCAACGGCATCAGGGGCGGCATCAACGGCAGGTTTGCAGGTCATATCGCAAGCTCAAAGTATTGTCACTGTGAATGCGAATGAGAAAGCGTGGCTGGAGCAAGCGGGATTGATCAAGCTTGAGCCAGGGAAGCTGTTTTCCTATCAAGCATGGTTGACCGAAGCAAGCAAAGCGAAGGTGCCTGAGAAGAAGGCAGATGAGTTATCGCATGTAGCCTCGTTATTGTATGAAGCTGCATTGCGTGCTGGGATGCAAGTTGGCGAGCGTTATGCTCATCAAGATAATCCCACCTATGCACCTGCTGGATTTGATGTTGATTTTCAAGGTGAGCAGAAAGATTTAACTTTCTATAATTCGTTAGGCGTTCCCATTACAGTAGGCGTGATTTACAACGGTGAAACACCAGTCGTTACTTTCAATGGGAAACCGAAAGCTGATTGGAAAGCTCCGAAAATTACGGTGAGTAAAGAAGTGTTCGCTCCGGAAAGCATAGTTCTTACGGATTTTACACTGGCTGGTCAAGGTGATGCTAAACGGAGTGAAGGTCAATCAGGGCTTCTAGTCAAGGTGTTCGCTGACAAGAAGAATGATGGCAATAACGAGCTGATATATAAAGATTTCTACGCACCACATCCGATTGTCATCGCGAAGGCGCCAACAGCAGAAGAACTTAAAACACATTAAAACAAAAGTCGCACAGATCCGTTACGTACTCTATCAACAGAAGGGAGGACCCCCCAATGCGCATAGGTGAACTATTTGTCATGAACGGACTCATCACGGAGGATCAGCTCGAACAAGGGCTGAAGCAGCAAGTGCACACCCGGAAGAAAATCGGTGAGATTCTCATTGATAAAGGGTTGATCACAGAAAGACAACTGGTTGAAGTGCTGGAGTTTCAGCTAGGGTTTCCTGTCGTCAATATGTTTGAGACGCAGCTTGATATGCAAACGGTTCAATTAATTCCCGAAACGCTTGCTCGTAAGCACTGTGTCATTCCAATCGAACGCAAGAATGGCAAAATTAAGGTAGCGATGGTTGATCCGCTAAACTACGGTGCCATTGAAGAAATTCGAATGGCGACGAATATGAGTGTGCAGCCCGTCATTGCAATTCGCTCCGAAGTCGAGCAAGCCATCACGAAAAACTATGGCATGAAAGATTCCGTCGATGAATTGATGGTCGACTTGGATAAGATCGAGATCAAAGACGAGGAAACGGAAGCAAATGATCAAGGCTCACCGATTGTAAAGCTGGTCAATCAAATCATTCAATCCGCTGTGCAGCAGAGGGCGTCCGATATTCATGTTGATCCTCAAGAGAAACAATTGATTGTGAAGTACCGGATCGATGGAGTGCTGCGAACAGAGAAATCATTGCCCAAGCATATGCAGGGCGTACTCACAGCGAGACTTAAAATTATTGCGAAGCTTAACATCGCGGAACGCAGACTCCCGCAGGATGGTCGCATTCAAATGCAGGTAGATAATCGCAGAATTGATATTCGGGTATCGACATTACCGACGGTACACGGAGAGAGTATTGTTCTCCGGATCTTGGATCAATCGGCAGGGGTCAAGAAAATTGCTGATTTGGGACTTAGTGAAGCGAATTTGGTGAAATTCGACAAAATGATTCAGAAGCCGAATGGCATTATGCTCATCTCGGGACCTACAGGAAGCGGTAAAACATCGACATTATATTCTGCGCTAGGACAATTAAACGGCGATGATGTGAAAATCATTACAGTTGAAGATCCAGTCGAGTATCGGATGAACGGTGTTACACAGGTGCAGGTAAATTCACAAATTGGTTTAACTTTCGCGTCAGGCTTACGTTCCATCCTCCGTCAGGACCCGAATATCGTTATGGTCGGGGAGGTTCGGGATGCGGAAACTGCTGAGATCGCGGTAAGGGCTTCATTAACAGGACATCTGGTACTCAGTACCATCCATACGAATAGCGCTGTGAGTACCATCAGCCGTCTTATCGATATGGGCATTGATTCGTATCTCATTGCTTCATCTCTGTCTTGTATAGTCGCGCAGCGGCTAGTGCGCCGAGTGTGCCGCGAATGTGCTGCACAGGTACCTGCAAGAGAAGATGAAATTAAGCTCTTATCGACACATGGTTTGCTTACGGGCCAAGAACAGCAACTAGCAGGAACAGGTACAGGTGTTGTCGTTCCAATGACGCCTCCGAAATCGACAGATAAGCCAGTGATGGTAACTAGAGGACGAGGCTGTGGAACTTGCAACAAAACGGGATACCGTGGACGGATTGCCGTACATGAAGTTCTCGTCGTAGATGAGGCCCTGCGCAGTCTGATCGTCCAGAATCGTCCAGTAAGCGAGTTAGAGCAGCATCTAATGAAGCATGGCTTCAAGAGTATGCTCTACGATGGCATGCTCAAGATTCGGCAAGGCCATACAACCATTGAGGAAGTTTTGAAAGCTGTTGCAGACGAGTAATCGTGGGCAGAAGTCAAGCAGTGAATGGKGGTGAACTAGAAGTTGGCGAACTTTACGTATGAAGCCGTTAATGAAAGCGGTAAAAAGCTGAAAGGGATGCTGAAAGCTCAGAATAAGCAATTGGCGATTACAGAACTTCGTGGTCGAGGCATGACTATTCGCAGTATTCAAGAGAAGCAAGCGACTGCGATGGATATCAATATTCATATCGGTCGTGCGGTTAAACTAGAAGATTTCGTAATCTTCTGTAGGCAGTTCGCCACGTTGATTCGAGCTGGGATTCAAATTGATCAATCGGTTGCGATACTAGAAGATCAATCGACCTCAAAGTATTTAAAAGAGGCTTTGGGGGATATTTCGGAACAAATTCGCAGTGGACATCCCTTATCGAAGGGAATGGGTGAGCATCCAAAAGTATTTCCCGATATGTTCGTTAATATGATTGCATCAGGTGAAACGGGCGGGAATTTGGATGAGGTTTTGGATCGAATGGCCGAGCATTATGAGAAAGAGCATAAGACGGTTCAGAAGGTAAAGTCAGCGATGACGTATCCGATCGTCGTCCTTTTTATCGCGGTCGGTGTCGTCATTTTCTTACTTTTGAAAATTGTCCCTACCTTTGCAAGCATGTTTCTAGATCAAGGCGCCGAATTACCACTTATTACTCGATTCGTAATGAGTTCAAGTGATGCGATTGTTCATTATTGGTGGATGTTCTTAGCAGGTCTCATTGGAGTTATTGTACTCTATCGAAGTTTTGCTGCTGGTGAAGAAGGAAAGTTCTGGATTGATACGATCAAATTCAAAATACCAGTCTTCGGTATCATTCTCAAAAAAGCAGCTGTGGCTCGAATGGCACGTACGATGTCATCCCTATTCGTCAGTGCGGTGCCGGTACTTCAGGCGCTAGATGTAACGGAGAAGGTCGTTGGAAATCGTGTGATTGCCAAAGTATTACGAGAAGCCAAAGACAGTCTGCAACAAGGTAAGATGTTATCCGAGCCGATTCAAAAAAGCGGTATTTTCCCTAAAATGGTTGTTCAAATGCTGATGATTGGAGAGGAAACAGGACAAGTCGATAATATGCTCGCGAAAATCGCAGATTTTTTTGAAGCCGATGTAGATCAGAGTGTAGATCGATTAAAGGCAGTAATTGAACCTCTCATGTTGCTGTTTATTTCCAGCATTGTCGGTGTGATTGTAGCAGCGATTATGAGTCCGATGTTCAAAATGTACGATAATTTCTTAGGCTAATTTCAAACAAGCTTGAAGGGAGGTGATAGACAAACATGTCGGCGGGTTACCAGCATCACAACATAATGTAAGACAAGATTGGCAAAAACACGTACATAACCAAAATAAACCTAGAGGTGGGAATGAAATGAACACAATGGTAATGGAAAACAAACAATCAGAAGGATTTAAAGCACCTAAAATGTCTTTCCGCGAGGCAATGAAGAATGAAAAAGGGTTGACTTTGATCGAGTTGCTTGCCGTTATCGTAATTATCGCCATTATTGCAGCTATCGCGATTCCTTCTATCGGCTCTATTCTTGAGAAGACAAGAGTTAACGCTCATCGTTCAAACGCACACATGGCAATTGACGCAGCACGTCTTTATGTAGCTAATGAAGGTGTAACATTGGCAGGAACTGGAACACAATCACTAGTGTTATCTTTAACCGATCTTAATACAGATGGGTATATGGAAAACATTCCTAAAGACCCTTCGAACAAGCCTAAAACCTATGACGCAGGTGCGGCGGCTGTTGTCACTTCTGGTGTTAGAGCTGCTGGTGATGCTACAGCATCACACGTACTTGTTACAAAGGATCCTACCACGGGTAACTTCATTTACCAAGTAACTTTAATGGGTGATGGCAATTCTCAAACTTATGCGGACGAGACTTTAGAATCCAACCTCGATCTTACAGGATATGTAGTAGAAAATGGTACGCCAACACCATAAAGTAACCCACAAGCGCGCCGTTCCCGGACGGCGCGCCCATTTAAGTCATGCATAACCGAGAGGAGTTACCGCAATGTTCGCAAAAAAAATAAGCAAATACACATACGGCATGCAAATTTCGGATACAGAAGCAAAGCTAGTAGAAATTATGAACGTGAATGGGCAGGTTACCCTGACGCAGCGCCATTCAATTGCGCTGGATAGAGGCAGTATTAAACATGGAAAATTCGTAGACGAGGATGCGGTTATTGGTCGTATCTCAACCTTAGTGAAGCAAATTGGTTTACAAGGTGCACACATTCATGTGACTGTGCCATTATCCAATGTGGTGCTTCGCAAATCGGTCTTCTCGTCGTTAAAAGATAAAGCACTTCGTAACATGATTGATGTTGAATTACATGGTGGACAGCAATTACCTTTCAAGAATCCTGTGTTCGACTTTGTTCGTCTAGGCGCTCCGAAAGATGAAGCAGCAGCGGCAATAGACGGTGTAGTGAAAGCCTCAAAAGGCGGAGCGCAAGAGGAAGTGCTTATCTTCGCAACACCTGGCGAAGTGGTTGAAAGCTACGCCCATGTGGTGAAGCAGTCGGGCTTGGTGCCTGTATCCGTTGATTTGGCTCCATTAGCCCTGCATCGCTTGTTGGTTCGTCATACACGGTTAACCGGCTCCGCGATGAAGGATCGCTTCATGCTCTTGCATGTCGAGCCTGATCATGCGGATGTTAGCATTTTCGTAGATGGGATTCCAGTGTTCTTCCGTTCCATCCAAATCAATACCAGCTTCTTCCTAGATACGGGAACCGATCAACTAGCTGCATACGGCCGAAATCTATCGATGGAGCTTGGACGTGTACTGAATTATTTTCAATACACGGTTTCTAACGATCAGAAGCATGTAGAGCTTGTGTATCTCGTAGGCGCACATGATTGGATAACAGAGCTTCCAGAACATCTAGAAAGTGCATTCACAGGCGAGATTGCGACATTCCCGCTACAGTCCATCTTGAAAGATGAAGATACAACTTGTCATGCCTTTGCGGTTCCCGTTGGGCTTGCGATGAAAGGGGCTTAAAGTACGATGAGTACAGCCGTACAGAAGCTACAGTCAATCGAGATTAATTTGCTGCAGATGCGGCAAGAAGAACAAGCAGGAACAAGTCCAATTCTAAAATATGTGTTCATTGCTGCGCTAGTTATGGTTGTTGGTGGCATGGGTTGGATGTATACAAGTGCGAAATCAGAGATCAAAAGCACGAACAAAGCGCTGGAGCAAGTCAATGCGGAGATTAAAGCAGGGCAAATGAAGTTGGCGAGTTCACCGACAGCAGGCGCAATTACCGATTTCATTGCAATGCCTAAGCAACTGATCGCAAGTAAACCTCGCGCTACAGATGTGTTAGATAAGCTATCTGCCCTTATGCCGATGGCATCGAATCTGACATCACTATCCTTCGGTGAGGGTAACAAGTTGAAGATCACGGGGAATTTCGCTTCGAGTGAAGATGTGATCACTTTTATGCAAGCAACGAAAGCCTCTAACTCTTTTATCATCCTATCGACCAGTGGGATGACAAAGGTAGTGACTGCGGCCGAGGATAAGAATGCAGCTGTCGTTACTGACCCGCCACTGCCAGCCATTCAAGCGACATTCGAACTTCAATACCAGACAGATGCGAATAAGAAAGGGTGACCGGACGAATGAATTTGCTTAGCAGCATTAGAAATCAGATCATTTTGGCGGTCATTGTTGCATTGGCGCTTGTGATGGTATATATCAATTTCGTTTCACCGGCACAAAGTGAGAAAACAACCAAATCCAACCTTCTGATACAGAAAAAAAAGGAATTGGCTGCCTTGAATAGTCGAACGAATGGCGGCAGTACATTAGGGGCTGAAGAACAAGTAAGTCTCTCGAGAACGCGCAGCCAAGTACCGGAAGTGCCGGATGTTGAAGGTCTTATCCGCGAAGTGCGGATGCTGGAAGTTATCTCGAAGATGCCAGTAGGAAGCTACAATTTTGAAGTCAGTAAAGCGGCTGATCCTGTAGCGCCCGTTAAACCAGTTGCAGCACCTAGTACTAAGACAGTAGTAGGTGGAGAGGGGGCAGCGACATCGGCGGCAGCCATAATGCCCAACCTAGCGATCCCCATTAAGCTGAACACGACAGCCAAAGGGGATTATACACAAATTCATCGCTTTCTCGATGAAATGCAAACAACGAATCGCTTGATGCAGGTGGATAAACTGACTTTCGCAGTAAAGGGTGGAGCACCTGTTAAGCTAAACACCTCAAAGCGCGAGATTACCGTTAACGTATCTTTAGTTTCGTACTATGCGCCAGGGTTACAGAAGTTTTTCAAAACGCCGGTACCGACAACCTACAGTAAGCCCGCAGGAAAAACGAACCTACTCTATTAATTCAGTCATGTACCTATAGGAGGAGATACGATGAGTATGCTGGCACCATCGAATTCTGACATATTATCACTTAAGGATCTGCTGCGTGTTTCGTACGAATCCAAGGCTTCCGATTTGCACATTAATGCAGGTACAGAGCCGCTAATGAGGTTGCACGGTAAATTAATGAAGGTTATTGATTCCGTTCTAATGCCTGAGGATACGCTCCGGATGGCACAAGAAATATTAACGAAAGAGCAGTATGACACGTTATCCAAAAAAGGGGAAGTCGATTTCTCCTTTGAACTGCCTGGGTTATCCCGCTATCGGGGAAACGTCTTCAAGCAGAAACGCAGCATCAACATGGTATTTCGGGTGTTATCGACAACAGTACCCTCCCTTTTCAGTCTTAATTTACCAGACCTGGTGCAACAATTTGCCCATAAGCATCAAGGCCTTGTGTTAGTGACGGGCCCAACGGGTAGCGGGAAGTCAACGACATTAGCATCCATAATTGATTTCATTAATGAAACGCAGAAGAAGCATATCATCACGTTGGAAGATCCAATCGAGTATATTCATCCGAGTAAGAACTGCCTCGTTGCCCAACGCGAAATCGGAATCGATACATTAACATTCTCCAACGGATTACGCGCTGCGCTTCGTCAAGATCCCGATGTCATTCTCGTTGGCGAGATGCGGGATTTGGAAACGATTAAAACCGCGATCACGGCTGCCGAAACAGGGCATCTAGTTCTCGCTACGCTTCATACTCCTGATGCGCCTCAAACCGTCGATCGGATCATCGATGTATTCCCAACTGAGCAACAGCGACAGATACGCGTACAGCTTGCCTCCGTACTGATAAGCGTCTTGTCACAGCGATTAGTACCGCGCATGGATGGCAGAGGTCGAGCGATGGCGCTAGAAATACTAATTAATACACCTGCTGTAGCGAATTTAATTCGGCAAGAGAAGATCTATCAGATCAAATCGGTCATCCAAACGAACAGACAAATCGGCATGCAAACGATGGTTTCCAGTCTCAAGCAGCTTGTTGAGGAAGGAATCATCCACCGAGATGCCATTAAAGAATACGAGATGAGTATAGGAGAGGATTAAATGAAAAAGAGAAACCATGCGATGGTTATTACTTTACTCGCTGTATCACTGATGTCATCATCTGTGATCTATGCAGCTGAGTTGCCAACGAGCGCTGTCACTGCGGTACAGAACAGCAATCCGCTGACTGCGATTCTAGGACTTGATTATGAAGCGAGGAATGAGCAGTACAAGAACATGAAATTCGCACCGGCAGGTTGGCAAGTCGGTACGATCATCTCCAAAGAGCCTTACGCCGTGGTCACGCAAGTAGATGCATCAGGTGCACACGTGAAGATCTGGACTGGCGCTATCGCCCGTGATTACAATGACCTCCTTGTATTCTGGGATGAAATCGGTGTTACCCCTTCAGGAACACTTGATTTTCATGCGACAGATGTAGAAGAGACGACACGTTCCTACTTTGAAAGCGCCACCCAAGAATCCTATCGTGTAAAAGCATATCTGGGGAAAATTCCTTGGGCCAATATCCCGACGGACGCCGAGGCTGCTCAGAATGGTGAAGCGAAAGTGACCTCGAATGGTCTAGTAAATGTGTATGGCATTGTTTTTCAAGATCCAGATCGGGCAGTCGCTGCAACACTTGGCTCTGTGAAGAAATCGACAGAAATTCCCGCAGCTATACCTACATTGAAAGCTTGGAAGCTAACGAAAGTAACATCCGTGCCTAGTGATGCCGAGACACATTGGGCGAAGGAAGACATCCTAGATTTGATGCAGAAGTCCATAATCGATGGGTATGAAGATAACACGATCCGTCCGAATCGAACGCTTTCCAAGGCTGAGTTCGTCACCCTAGTTGTGAAAGCACTCGGGATCGAACCAGTGAAAACGCCTGTATCGGGTTATGAAGACATGGCAAAGCATTGGGCGACTGGCATGGTAGCATCGGCACAAGAGATGGGTTTACTGGATAAACGTCCTGTCGATTTGAATTTCTCACCGAACATTCCCATGACGCGTATTGAAATGGTCGCTCTTGTTGATCGTATTTTACAAAAATATGCAGTAACCCTCAAAACGGGCTCAGCTGACTTCAATGACATCGCGAATGTAACGGCGACGAATAAAGCAGCCCTACAGAACGTGATTCAAGCCGGCATTGTTGGTGGATATGAAGATGGTTCATTTAGACCACAAGGGTCACTCACACGTGCTGAAGCATTCAAGGTTATTTCACGAATTATTCATCTGTTATAGGAAGGAGCTACTAAATATGTATTGGTTTCAAAAAGTGAAAAAGAAGAGTGCTGTCCTGCTTACCGGGATGCTAGTAACAAGTATGCTGCCAGCAATTATCGGTTCGAATGCCGCCTATGCGGATGTGGTAGACAATGGGTGCTTAGCCATAAGCGGGATAGGAAATGTCCCGGTCACGAACATAGAGCGTAATCAACTTGTTACCATTAATTACACGTTAGATCCAAGTGGTACACATACGGTCACTCAAACGAGGGATCCGATCGATATCGCTTTCGTAGCGGACGTTTCGGGCAGTATGGACTACCATATGAACAAAACTGACAGCAGAACGCCGATTCGTATCGATATTCTGAAGAGCGCTTCTGCGACTCTGACGAATAAATTTAGAACTGTCAACATGGGGGATCGCTTAGGACTCATTAAATTCAGTACATCAGCTTCGAAAGTACTAGACTTATCTACGAACTATACGAATGTTCAAGATGAAATTAACAGGTTTGATGCTGGCGGTAGCACTAATATTGATGATGGTTTAGCGAAAGCGAAAACCATGTTAACTGCTACTGGTACAAAGCCCGTGAAGCAAATTATATTGTTAACCGACGGTAAAGCTACCGTGTGGACAGATGAGAATGATGGTAATAAACAGAAAACAGGCGATACAAGTGCTGCGAATGCTGCGCGTGCAGATGCAGATGTGCTTGCAGGTCTAGGCATCAAGGTATACACGATTGCTTTAGCGACACAGGGCTCTGAAGAAATTGATCTTCAGCTGCTCCAGGATATCGCGACTAAGACAGGTGGAACGGCATATCAAGCGAGCTCTGCGAGCGAGCTTTCAACCATTTTCGATAACATCGCGACTACGATTGAAGCTCCTGCTCAACTCAAGAATGTCACCCTTCGTCAACCGATTCCAGAAGGCTTCGTGCTGGCACAAGGTGAGAATGCTACGAATGTGCGGTATGATGCAGCCACGCATGAAGTTGTCGTTGATGTTGGAAATATTGATTTTCCTTTCAACAATCCAGACAAGATTGATCTAGCGATCAAATTAATTCCTGATACAGCAGCAGGTGATTATCCCATACAAGATGCAAAGGTGACTTACCGTGATGCTTGCAGCACGAATCGCCAATTTAACATTAACTTCGGTACGCAATTCTCCGTTAGTATTCGTATCGTTGATAAATATGGCAATGTCTACATTGGGAATAGTGCTGGTGAAATTCAACGCTTGCGTTACAGTGATAAACAGAAGCAATGGACAGTTGATAATAAGGATGTTGCAGTATCGAATATTCGATTCGTTGATGATCTTCATTCTGTTGTACGGATTGATTACAAGGATGGTACAACGGAAGAATTGGATTTAAAACCAACGGCTCCAGCTACTTATGAGCTTGTTGATGGCAATGGTAATTCGATTAGTCAGAACGGCTGGCATCTGGGGCCAGGAACGCTTAGCTCGGTTTCTGGATCAGCTACACAGCTACCAAGTTCGACGGTCTATGCAAACGATGATTTCAAAGGAAATTACATCGCTGGATATGAGAATTCAGTAGATGGTGGAAATTGGAGAATCCAAACATCGGAAGGTTTTGTTATTCCGGATGGGAATAGTGTGAATTTCCAAACGCGTGCATTCACGAATGCCATCAGCGGTAGTTCTTCGATACCGATTGCAGGGAACGCGGCAACAGGGAGAGTGTCCTTAGACAGTACAGGGCCCATTATTAGCTGGAGTAAATCCATTGTGAACCCGACAGACGATGGCATTATTTATATCACAGCGAAGGATGAATTAAGTCCAGTTACAAGTGTCAAGGTGTGGTTTGACAATAAATCAATCTCGATTTCCTCTAGCTCACCGAAGATGACGAAGAATGGGAATACGTATGCATTCCGATTAAGCGATGTAGTAGGTTTCGAAACGGTGGAGAAACGTCAAGGATGGCATCAAATCCAATTTGAAGCGACTTCGATGGGAGGAACGACGACAACGGCACAAACGCCGGAGTATTTCGTCGTTAATCCAGGTCTGTCAGCAACACTGGTTGGTGTGAATTATACGACGGGTGATGTCTCGGATAAACCTGTAAGTGTTGTGGTTGAGAATGAGAAGTTTCCCGTCGTTGACCGGACCTTTGGCAATGTTAAAAAGGATGGTTACACGACGAAAAGTATGTATTACGTGATTAAACAATCCGCAACAGAACCTAGTGCTAGTGAATGGAAACCATTGGGGGCTAAGCGATTAACCGTAACTACCAAAACAAATACAACGTCAGGTACCTATTATGTATTCCTAAAGCTAGTGGATACGGACAATATTGAAATGGTACAGCAACCGCTAGTCATTCAATTCGATACCGAGCAGAACAATAACTAGGTTGCGAAATCGGTGAGTGGGGAGGACTAACGGTGTGCCGTAAAGAACGTGTGAAGCAAATTCAACCTAATGAAGACGGTATGTCACTCGTGGAAATCTTGATTGCCGTGACGATTATGTCAATTATTAGCGTGACATTGATGGGTTATTTCACTTCTGCTGTTGATAAATCAGCGCAAGAAAGTCGCAAAATCATTGGAGCGAACTTAGCGCGATTGAAAGCGGCTGAGCTGCGAGATACCTTTAAGGATGGCTATGATAGTGCCATTATTGCTGAGTTGATCGATAATCCTAGATTCACAGGTGATCAATCAACTAACGGGTCTGAGCTGATGAAAGGCAGGCTAGCGACAACAGATATTAATGGCACCTTGTATCACTACTTGGTGGAGCTCGATCAAAGCAAACTAAGGTGGGAGTCTTCAGATCCATTCCGCAATGATGCGGATGCTTATTTAGCCCAAATGTACGTTACGGTGTACTGGTTAGGTCAAGAGTCGCTCGACAAGCCATCAGCTAAAAACTCCACGACACTCGATACGTATCTTATTAAAAGGTGGTAACGTCACATGAAGCGCGATGAGAAAGGGATGTCCTTGATTGAATTATTGGCTGCCATAATGATCTTTGGTATGGTAGCCTCCATCCTGTACTCCTTTATGCTAATGGGCGTGTCGATGTACAAACGAGTCACGATGGAAACCCAGATGCGTAACCAAGGAGACGGGATTTACAGTCAGATTATTTCAGAGCTGAAAGAAGCGATCTACGTCCAAGATGAGGGAATAGATAAGAAGATTATCCGCTATGCCAAAAAGAGTGATAGAGCCAAAGATTACATTGACCTTTTTGAGATGGAGATTATTCCGAATCCGATCGCTGGAGGCAAGATTGTAATTAGGCAGGCAGGGACGAATAAGGTTAAGGACGAATTCCAACTTGGGAGTAAATTTACAATAAGTGAAGGAAGCTTAAGTGAAGCAAGCCAGACGCATGACCGTGTACAAGTGAAAATAGAGTATGCAAGGAGTAACGCGAATCAGTTTAAAATAGCGGATAGTCCTAAGCTTGAGATTGATTCACAAATTCCGCTATTTCGTAATGATTAAATGGAACGGATTGGAGGAGGCATGGATTGAACTCTATGAATGAAGACAATAAAGGCCTCCAACCAAGGATGCACAATGAAGAAGGATCTGCACTCGTTATCGCTTTGTTAGCTGTTGTATTGATGACCATGATGGGACTTATCCTGATGGGTGTCCTCCGAGGCGGTGCCATTCAAGCTGCGACGTCAGAGTCAAGTGTTCAAGCAGAAGCTATCGCCCAGAAGGGATTAGATGACACATTAGCGCAAATCCGGCGGGCCGTTGCCAATGGGGAATCCCTTGGAGGGACGAATTATCGGAGTCGCATGCGGAATGTTGAAAATCAATTATCCTTGATTCTCCCCTTTATTGATAATGAAGTAGGTGTCGAGGGAGACGAGAAGGATAACAATGGTGAAATGGTTAAGGCGAAGAAAGGGCAGTATCAAATTGATATTCTCTTAGCCAAAACGGTCATTAATCCAGAATCAGAATCACCTGTAAAGCCGCTAGCTAGTCCCGACTTTCCTTATGTACGGAAGTTTATCATCAACTCTCGCGGGATCATGGAAGGGAAACCTTCTACCGTTGTTTTGAAACAAATGACCGTCTATGTGAGTACGATTAATCCAGTGTTTCGTTATCCAGTTTCATCCGGAGGTGATCTGGTGTTAAACGGAACGCCATCGATTACAGGCGATATGTATGTTGCGAATCATCTTTATATTCGGGATGAGGCTCTGTTCACTGGTTTAACAACCGGAGCTAACCGAAGCAAATACGGCATCCAGACAGGACATGGCCTCCAGACAGGACTGCCTGAGATCCGTGGTTTCATTCGTGTCAAAGGTGATTCGGATACAATAGCTCCTGGTAAATTTAATTTTACTCAGTCAGATGGTGTAACCGAGTATCCACCCATAACCAGCACAAGTGAAACCGTGGAACCGCTTCATTTTGCACCACAGTATTTTCCATTGGAAGATCCTACCCTGGATGAAGACGTAGAAGTCGATGTAGAAGGGTATGTATCGAATAAAACACAAACCGATTTAGAAGCAAAGTTAGCTGATCTAGGTGGGTATAAAGTACCTGAAGCTAGCCCAGTAGAAGTAACATTGTTTGAAGATTTACCGACGAGTAAGTTGTATAACGATCAATGGGTGACCGTTGATGGGAACGTCACCGTGAAGGATGCAGCTTCAGCTGCAACGGATGCGGATCTTTTCGTGAATTACGGTGTCCTTACCATGGCCAACGACGATGCTAAGCTTTCACTTGCCAATGGCTCGGTGTATGTGAAGTCGCCAGATCCGAATCTAATTGCGGCTGATCTGCGAGGGGAACTTTCCTTGCAAGCTGGTAAATTCTTAGCTGTGGAAGGCAACGTGACATTGAATGACGGGTTTCATTTTCCGAAGGGAACCATGTATATCAAGGGTGATTTGAAGATCGTTGGTAATGTGTGGCTGGAAGGTACCGTCTATGTGGATGGCAATGTGGAGCTTAAGCAGATGACATCGATCAACAAAGATGAGAATGCGACTGAAACAGAAACCAAGCTCCAAAAACCGCTTATTATTGTCGCCTCAGGGGAAATTGTGCTAGGGAATAGCTCGAATGATGGCGTTGAGAATGTTCGTGCTTTCTTCTATACGAAACAAGGCATTCGCTTATATGGTGTCATGTCGAAGTTGAAGATTGAAGGCGGGTTGCATGGTGGTTTTGGCGGTGTTGAACTCAATGCGGTGCGAGGCGACGTGACTTCGGGTGGTGGAAGTACGGTTAACCGATATCAAGGTAGCTTAGACTGGAATGGAAAAGTTCCTGTCGTGCAATTGAACAATACAGATGAGTCAAGACTTAAAATTGTCTACGACGATAACTTATATGATTATCCGCCTGATGGCATTCCAACGACCAATAATTTCAACGTATTTGTGAAGAATGTAAAATACATCAAGAAGTAATGACAGAATTACCATTCTGGAAGGAGGTACCTGCAATGTCATTTCAAATTCTGGTCGTTGACGATACGAAGTTTATGCGCAAAATGCTAACGGATATCTTGAAACAATATGGTCACGAGGTAGTCGGTGAAGCCGAGAACGGAAGACAAGCTGTTCAGAAGTACGAGGAGCTTCAACCAGATATTGTCCTAATGGATATTACTATGCCTGAGATGGATGGTATTGAGGCGATGAAGGAAATTCGCCTTCTGAATCCTACCGCGGTCGTGCTCATCTGTTCAGCGATGAGTCAGCAAGATCTCATCTCAGATGCGCTCAAGGCAGGCGCGAATGGCTATGTGATGAAACCTTTTAAACCGAACCGCGTGAATGAAATTGTACGTAAATATGGTGTTCCCCGTGTGATCGGACAAATGATTCCTCAGGAAATGCAGCGTCAAGAGGTTGCTCCCGCGGAGCTTGAGGTCGTCCATACGATGATGGATACCGACGTGTCTGAAGATCAGGTTGCAGTTGCCATGGAGGTATCCCAGGAACCAGTTAGTCTGAATTCTGTTGATCAAGCCTATTCTGAGCGAAGTGAATTACTTCCTACAGAGATGGATAATGAAGTCCTGAAGCAAATTGATGCACATCAAGCTTCTCCACATGAGATGAGCAGTAAGCTAGTCTATGAAGAAACGAAGGAACCAGAGGTTGCTGAACTTCGATCATCTTCCATGGAACCAATTATGAAAGCGCCTTATCTGGAAGAGAAGAAACCAGCTAAGCCTTCTCAAGTCGTTAATGCCTTAGAGGTGTTACTTGCCTTTGCCGAAGTGGCCGAGACGAAAGAGTCTTCGATGGATGTAGAGTCGCTGGATAACACAGAGCCTGAGCTGTCCGCGATGACATCAGATGTGGATCGAACATTAGAGATGGAGCKTCTTGCAGC
>NZ_JBFUHL010000019.1:0-90134 GCF_056402415.1 Paenibacillus sp. P4_A9 | reverse complement strand
CTCCAGGATCGAATCTGAAATGTAGTCCGCGCCCGAATTACTTAAGAATGGGATGTGTTCGCGATTCAGTACGTAGATATCACCCAACTGCTTCGTTTGCGCTAGCCCTTTTTCCATTTCCTTTTTCGACATTTCTATGATCAAAAAAGCCTTCGGAGTCGTCGAGGGAGCGATCATCGGAAGCTTAACAACCATCCGAATCCCCTTTTCGTCAGCTAGCCAGAATAAATTTTTGGGATTCTTTGCGTAATCTTTCAAAAGCTCTTTATCCGAGTAATCCTCCGTACCGGTAAAGCCTAGATTGCCGATCATCCAGTCATTATCCAGGTTAATGAGATGGGCGTCAGCCACTCCCGATAAAGAGTGCAAGTTATATAAACCTTTCGCAAGGCTTGTAATCGTTTGGAAATCATCCTGTGTCAAAGCATTGTAGAGGTTGTCCGTTACGAGTGGTGAATTTAAATATTGCACAGCACCCATTTCTACATTTTTCAAGACTTGCTCAATTCTCATCTGGTTCTGCAGCAATATTTGCGCATTGCTTTCTTTAACCTTTTTCTCTATATCCTGAGATGAAATATGATAGGAAATCATTCCGATTGTTATGACGGGAACGGCAACTAGCAGCATGGCGAATAGGATCATGCGATATAAATAGGTGGGCAACTGAATTCCTCACTTCTGTTTACTTTCGTTTAATTGACCCTAGTATATCAAAACCAGCCGCCCGACTGTTAATACTCGGACGGCTGCTTACATCATTACTTCTTGGTTTGCGAGGTGCGATCCTGAAGTTGATGAACGGATACGTTCCCCCAGCTAAGATCTTCCACGCGATACTTGTTGATTTGATCCCAGTCCAGCTCCATGCCTAGACCAGGTAAGTCGCGTCCTGGAACAAGCAGATAGCCGTTCTCGTATTGAACAGGATTTTTCACGATATCGCCAATATACAATTCAGGTCCCGTCGGATCTGATGTATAGTTCAAATTCACAAGTGAGCTTCCCAGATGTGCCATAGCCGCGGTGCCTACAGACAGCTCCTGGGTTGTACCAATCAAGCACGATTTCCCAGCAACTTCAGCTGCTGCTGCCGCTTTCCTAGCCGCGGTAATTCCACCGATAAATATAGGAGAAATGTTAAAAATATCGATCGAATCATGCTTAATCATTTCGGACTGCTGACGGAAGCTCCACACATGCTCGCTGACTGGATATTCCGTGTTCATACGGTAATGATGAAGTCCTTCGAAATCATTCTGAACCGCTGGACTTTCCACCATTTGAAAATCGTATTGCGACAATCGCTTCGTGGCCTTCAACGCGGATTTCCAGTCAAGCAAGTGGCTGAAGTCCAGCGATTTAATCGTCACTTTCGACCCAAATTCCTTTTTCACGCCATCCAAAAATGCTTCATCGGCATCCAGGTTTTTACCTACATAAAGTCGGAATGTATCAAAGCCTTTACTAAGTCTCTCGCGGACAACCGCCAGATTTTCTTCTACCTCTTCCATGAAGCGATGTCTGAAAATCGGGTAGCAGACTTTAATTTTCTCTTTGATTCTTCCGCCAATAAATTCAGCTACGGAGATACCAAGCGATTTCGCACAAAGATCGTGTAACGCCGCGTCAATCCCGTTACGAATAAAGTTGCCTTTTTCATAATAAAACATCGTTTCCGGGAAATTGCTGAGCAGCTCTTTATTGAGTAGTGAGATGTCAAATGGACTTTGTCCAAGCAAGATGGACTTAAGCACCACAGCCATGTCCTGAATGTCTAAGGAATAATGAGGAAGATGAGAGAAATCCGACATTTCGCCAATACCTGTTAGTCCATTATCAGCGTCAATCTCCACGATGACATGCTTGCAAACAAAACCTGTATTTCGTGGCATTGCGATAACCGTTAGTCTAAGATCTGAAATTTTCATGATGTTAGCAGCCCCCATGCACTTAGTAAGTTCGTTACTTCCTTCTTATCCGCTTCATTCAAAGGATCAACAGGTTCGCGTGTGACACCTGCACGAAGTCCCAATTGTTCCATCGCTTCCTTCACCGCGACCACATTGTTACCGGCATTATATTTGGCACGCAGGTTCTCGAAAGGCAGAACGTCCTCCCACAGCTTCCATACGGTTGGCCAGTCTTGGTCCCGTAATGCTTGCAGCATCCCTTGTGAGATACCAGGATTCACATTGATTAAGCCCGATGTAAATCCTTTTGCACCAGCATTGTAGAAGTAAGGTGCCCACTTCTCTGCCGTGCCGCAGATCCATGCGATGTTGTAGTCTGCACTGATTGCGCGAACGGTCGCGGTAAAACGCGGAAGATCGTTGATGGCATACTTCACGCCCACGCATTTTTCCAACGGTGCCAAGCTAAACAAGATATCATCCGAAACATGAGCATCCTTCAGATATAGAATGGACGGAATATCCAGACCTTCAATTACATTGCGGTAATATGACACCGCACCAGACGTCGTGATGTAAGGATGAATGGGCTGATGGACCATAACGCAATCCGCCCCAACCTGCTGGGCGTGCTTACCGAGCTCTATAGCAGTTTCTACCGAATATCCGATACCAGCCATAACAATGGCGCGATGATTGACAATCTCAACGACCCGTTTGGTCACTTCCTTGGCTTCTTCCAGCGTTAACGCATAAAATTCGCCTGTGTTTCCGCAAGGCACAATCACTTCGGTACCATTCGCCAGCAAAAACTCGATATTCGCTTCCAGTCCTTCCCAATCAATGCGGCGCGTCTCTTCATCAAAAGGTGTAATATTGATAGCTGAAATTGTTTCCAGCCTTTTACTGAATGCAGCATAATCCATCTGGGTGCACTTCCTTTCGTTTCACACCAACTGCTATGGTGTAACTACTACGGTTTTGACCTGTGTGAAAAACTCGATTGCCGCTCTGCCTTGTTCACGAGAATACGAGCTGGAGAGCTTCATACCGCCGAATGGTGCCTGCGGTTCAACACCAGCAGTTTCACCGTTCACCTTAATCAAGCCTGCCTCGATACGGTTCACAAAGTGATGAATATGCTTTTGATTTTGTGTGAACACGGCTGCAGCCAATCCATAACGCACGCCGTTAGCCAGATCAATAGCATGATCGAGATCTTCGGCCTCGTTAATCACTAAAACTGGACCGAAAATTTCCTCTTGAGCCAGTGTAGATTGCGGGTCGACATGATCTAGAATCGTAGGCTCAATATAGTAGCCATTGGCAAACTCGCCTTCCGTCTTCGCTTTACCACCAGCAAGAACTTGGGCTCCTTCGTTGATTCCGATTTGGATAAAGTCTAGAATCGATTCGTATTGACGCTTGGACACAACAGGTCCAAGATAACAGTCGTTTTTCAACGGATTAGACAGCTTAATGCGGTTCGCACGTTCGATCAACAGGGAGGTTAATTGTTCCTTCACTGACTTCTCGACAATGACACGGCTAGTGGCTGTGCACTTCTGTCCAGCAGACCGCATCGCAGCGCTAATGATGACATCGGCCGCTTTCTCTAGATCGGCATCCGCAAGCACAATCGTCGCGTTCTTACCGCCCATCTCCAATTGATATTTCGCATGACGGGATGACGCGGCTTGCGATACTTGCTTGCCAACAGCATCCGATCCTGTGAATGAAATTCCCGTCACATCAGGATGTTCCAGAATGCGCTGTCCGACAACGGAGCCAGAGCCGCTTACAAGCTGAACGACGCCTTGCGGCAAGCCGCTCTCTTCTAGCAGCTGCATGAGCTTGGAAGCTGTAATCGTCGAATGCTCTGCAGGCTTCCATACGACGGTATTACCGAATATTAAAGCTGGCGCCATCTTCCATACAGGAATAGCGACAGGAAAATTCCAAGGTGTAATAAGTCCAACGACCCCAAGTGGTACCCGAGTCGTGTATAAGTGGGATATCCCGTCTGTGGAAGGCAATACCTCGCCAATGCTGCGGAGACCTTCACCTGCGTAATAGCGGAACAGCACGACAGCTCGGTTAACTTCACCTCTGGCCTCGCCGATCGGTTTCCCCATCTCGAATGTGAGAAGCTGTGCCAACTCCTCTAGATGATCCTCAATCTTCTGCGCAGCTTTAAACAAACAATTAGCTCTTTGTGTTCCTGACAAGCTAGACCAGGTTGGAAGCGCTTGCTTCGCGCTCGCTACAGCTTGGTCAACATCTTCCTTGCTCAATTGAAGGCTTCGTCCTACTAACAACTCACTATTCATCGGACTGTAATGATCTTTAGAAGGGCGGCTGCCGGGTTCTACCCAGCAGCCATTGATGTAAGCCGTTTTTTCGATGACAGTTACATTCGTAAGCATGTTCTCACTCCTATTTGGACTCTCTATTTCTTCAGCTTGGCGTATTCTGCCGTATATTCCGCGATTACCTTATCGCCGCCTGCTTTCAACCATTTATCAAGCTCTGCTTGCCAGCCAGCATCATCGATTTTACCCATAATGTATTTGGTTTGAGCGTCACGAATCATGTTATCCAGCTCTCCGCCTTTTTCAGCGTAGGTTTTCGAATTGAACGTCAGGGCCACATTCGGAACAACACTTTTCAGGTTATCTTGTGCGATCTTCGAACCTTTCGCCTGAAGCTCGTTTTGCTTCAATGGAAGACCTTTTCCTGCTGTTTCAAATGACGGCAAGCTGTCACGGTATGGCTTAACTTCAAGGTTGAATGTTGTCAAATCCTTAATTTGACCTTTGCCATCTTCTGTCTTGGTAAAGTGTTTGCCTTCAATCCCTCTCGTCAAGAGCGTTGACATTTCAGCATCTAGCATCTTATCGAAGAAACTTAACAGGCGCTTCAGCTCAGCTTCTGTCTTCACGCTTGATTTAGGGAATAGGAAGAATCCGTTGTTCCCAGACTCAGCAGGTACTTTAAGTCCATTTGGTCCTTCGAAAGGTACGACATCTACAACGGCACTCGGCGTAGACTTCAGAACATTGTCAGAAGATAGCGCTGCTGCTGTTGCTACCGTATTTACACGGATGCCCACTTTACCTGCATTCCATTTGTTATCGGAATCGGCTGTTTGCACGATGGAGAAGTCCTGATTAATTAACTTTTCTGCATACAATTTTTTCAACAACTTCATTGAATCGAAATACGGCTTCGTCATAAATTCAGCTACGATTTTCCCGTTTTCAACACCCCATTTATTAGGTGCTCCATTCGGAACAGAAAGACGAGTCAAAAAGCTGCTGCTAAGAACGGGATCATTATAATTTTTATCTAAGAAGAATCCGTACGTATCCGCTTGACCGTTCTTATCTGGATCTTTTTCTGCTACGGTTTTGGCCATATTGTACCAATCATCAAGCGTAACTGGCGTCTTCAATCCAAGGGAACCAAAGAAGTCTTTGCGGTAGATGATACCAGCACGTCCAATATCACGGTATAACGGCAGTCCATATAGCTTGCCATCCACTTTAATGTTGTCGTAATACATCGGACTAAGCTCCGATAAATTTTTGTAATCCTTCAATAGCGGACCAATTTCCCAGAACAACCCCGACTGAATGGCATTTAGTGTCGAAGCGTTAGGTTTCACTTTAAATGCCTTAGGCATTTCATTAGAAGCAATCATGATGTTCTTTTTGTCTTCAAAAGCAGCATCTGGAATCCATTGAATATCGATTTTGGCATTCGTGTATTTCTCTATCGCCAGCTCAATATCGCTGCCCTTTTTCGGCGCTTCCCCAACTTGTGGTGTAGCAATGGTCACCTCTAGTGGCGTGTTATCCACCGCCGTTTTCTCATCTTTCTTCGGATCTGTTGCGTTCCCACATCCAGCAAGTGTACCTGTTGTCAAAGCGATGGAACAAAGTAAAGCCATATAACCTTTTCTAATCATTCTTACCCCTCCAGTATGATGAATAATATGGTACATATGAAAAGATAAACCTTAATAGGTTATCCCTTTACCGAACCTAATAAAACGCCTTTCGCGAAATGCTTCTGTAAGAACGGATATACGAGAACAATGGGAATTGTCGCGACCACAATGGAAGCCATACGAATCGTTTGAGGCAAATAATCTGTTGGATCGGACTGTGAGGTCGAATCGCCAATTTTGTCTTGCGACATGAGCACAATTTGCCTAAGCACAACCTGTACGGGCCATTTCTCGGAATCGTTGATATAGATAACCGCATGGAAGAACGTATTCCAATGTCCTACTGCGTAAAACAGTCCGAATGTCGCCATAGCTGGCATGGACAGGGGCAAAACAATTCTGAACAACGTACCAATATCGTTGCAGCCGTCAATTCTTGCTGCATCTTCCAAACCATCTGGAATTTGCTGAAAAAAGTTTTTCAAAACGACTAAGTTAAACGCACTAATAGCTGTTGGAATCATCAGAGACCAATAGGAATCGATCAGGCCAACCGATTTAACGACGAAGTAGGTCGGGATCATACCGCCACTGAAAAGCATCGTAATGAGGATCATTAGCATGAATACTTTACGGCCGCGCAATGTGGCACGAGCCAATGGATACGCAGTAAATGAAGTGAGTATGAGATTGATCAATGTGCCTAGAACGGTTACATAAATCGATACGCCGATACTTCTAATCATGGTGTCTGTTGAGAAAATGTATTTATACGCGCTAAGCGTAAATTTGGTAGGTATCAGCAGCAATCCGCCTTTGACAACCTCCGAAGGGGCTGCGAACGATACCGAAACTATATAGACAAACGGGATAATCGTGATTAAAGATACGAGGGCCAATAGCGCATAGTTAACCCAATCGAACATTTTATTGCTTAATGTCTTGTCATACGTTGGCATTTGATACACCTCCTAGTAAACGCCTTCTTCGCCAAATTTCTTCGCTAGTCTGTTCGCGCCGAGAACAAGTACCAGTCCCACTAACGATTTGAACAAACCAACTGCAGCACTGTAACTATATTGAGCTTGTGTCAGCCCCTTCATATACACATAGGTATCGAACACTTCGCCAACTTCTCGGTTCATCGAGTTCAGCATAAGGAAGATATGCTCAAAGCCTGTATCCAGGAAGGTTCCCAATCTTAGTATAAACAGGATCACAATCGTGCTGCGGATCGCAGGAATTGTGATATGCCAGAGTTGACGCCATCGTCCTGCCCCATCCATCCGAGCAGCCTCGTACAATTGCAAATCGACGCCAGATAAAGCGGCCAAGAAGATAATCGTCCCCCAACCTGCCTCTTTCCACATCGACTGGGCAATAATCATGGGTCTAAACCATTCTTCGCTTAACATAAACGGAATTTTCTCAAATCCAAACTGCGCTAGTAATTCATTAACGACGCCACCCTCTGTCGTAAATAGCACATAAAATATACCGACAGCCACTACCCACGATATGAAATGCGGCAAATAGAGAAGTGTTTGAACGACTCGTTTGAACATCTCTCTTCGCGCTTCATTGATCATGAGTGCGAGAATTATTGGAAGTGGAAAGAAGAACACTAAATTATAGATAGCTAACAGGATAGTATTTCGAAAAAGCATCCAAAATTGGGGCTCATTAAAAAATCGTTCAAAATGTTTAAAGCCAACCCATGGACTGTTTATAAATCCGGTAAATGGCTTGTAGTCCTGAAACGCCATTACTAGGCCAGCCATCGGTACATATTTAAATACAACAAAATACAAGATCCCGGGAAATAAAAGTAGATACATCCATCGATCTCTTAAGAGATCTCGCACTAGCTGTGATCGTTTAAATGAGCTTAATCGAGCTCTTTGCATCTGCGTTTCCAAGGGTTGCGGCACTCGACTTCCTCCTGACTGATAGGTGATTGGCTACCCTCGTATCATAAGTTATCAAATGAATAACAGGCTATCGTACTGATTTAACTTCTTTATCCGAAGCCTGAAAACCCTTACATGACGGGGGTTTACGCGGATACAGAAGCTTCGAGTTATCATTCTTTGCAGTCTTCCATACACCTATTGCAATAGCTACAGACAAGAAATTACATGATTCCAGTCCTCGCTATCCTCTACGAAAAGAGGGTGCCCCTCGCCATTTTCATGGCTTTTGGGACACCCTCTAAACCAAAATGCTTTAGTTTGTTCTTGATTGCGAAAGCTTTGTAACCATCGTTCCTCTCTCCATTCCACTCTGTACCTTGATGCACCGTATTGTATCGAACCCCAGTGAAACTAGGGATCCTTATAATCCAAGTAAGCCTAACTATAAAAATACCAATTTTCACGTCTAGGAGGCAGACTCTGATGTCCTTCCTCCTGTAATATTATTTATTCTTAATGGTTACCAGATTGATCATGAGGTACTGTGACGGTTATAGTTTTAACCGTTTTGTTTCCAGCTTTATCTGTAGCTGTATATGTGATGGTGTAGATCCGTGATTTTTCTGCACGCAAACTGAAAGAAGTAGCGGCTGTACCGAAATCGGCCTGAATGTCGCCTTTCCCGCTATCTGGTTGATTACTCGTGATGGACGTTAATACCACGGATTCAACGCCCGATGTAGCATCACTTGAATCCAGCGTGGCGTTGATCGTAACCATTTCATGATTTGCTGGCCAAATCGACGTTTTATCCAACTGAACGGAAAGCGCTGAAGCTAACTTGTCAACTTGAAATTCGACAGTTTTGATTAGTTCTACATTGCCTGCCTGATCTTTGCTGCGGTATGCGAGCAAATAAGTTCCGTCACCGAAAGCTGGAATGGAGTCCGTGTAAACGATCCATCCACTGTTATTCACTTGGTATTCCGTTGTTACGGAGCCTCCGTAAACACTGGCGGTTACGGATATGCTTATGGTCACATCCGTCGTGTACCAGCTGTTCTTGCCGTTAGGCGCAGCCGGACTTAATGTTGCGGTGGTTACAGGAGCTATCTTATAAATGTTGCTTACCATAATGCCTCTTACGTTCGATACATTTCCTACTTCATCAATTCCTCTTGCATACACGGTRTCATTGTCGGAAACAACAACTGGGATGGTGTATGCTGTCCACTCGCCGTTTGCTCCCACTTTATATTCCATCACCGCAGCGTCTGCCGGGTAACTGATCATTACGCTGACGCCTTGGTTGGTCGGCGCCGTTGTATCTACAAGCAAGGTTGCATCGCTTGGTGCTATGTGATCGATATTGCTGACCGTGTAGCTCTTTTCATTCGACACATTGCCCGCAGCATCTGTTCCTCTAGCATAAACCATGGTGTTTTCGGAGAGAAGTATTGGAGCGCCATAAGCCGTCCATTCGCCGTTTTCTCCTACTTTGTACTCCTTCACCGTCGCATCAGAAGGATAGTCGATCGTTACGTGAACGTCCTCTTTGGTTGGTGCTGTAATGTCAGCAGACAACGTCGCGCCAGCCGGAGGCGTCTTGTCGATGTTGCCGACCGTATAGCTGGCCACATTCGATACGTTGCCTGCTGCGTCCTTGCTCTGTGCATACACGGTATCGTTGGCGGATACAACCACCGGATCAGTGTACGCTATCCATGTGTCATTACCGCCTACTTTGTACTCCTTCACCGTCGCATCGGACGGATAGTCGATCGTTACGGTAACGTCCCTATTGGTTAGTGCTGTAACGTCTGAAGAAAACACGGCGTCGACCGGAGGAACCCCCTTTAATACATTAAGTACGAACGTCCTTGTGTCCGAAACAGTACCTCTTGTAACCGTTGCTGTTAGCGTTACATTCACATCAGATTCGGTAGATAACGGACGGGTTACCTTACCGTTCGTGTCGATGATATTTGGAGCAGTGCTACCCCATGTGATTGTTGTCCCATTCATGCCGCTCGTTAGCAGGTTGACATCATGCGTCACGCCTGATGCACTTTCACCCGCTGCATAGCCGATACCGAGCGAAGCTAAATCCAATGCCACGAACGGTTCGTCGATGCCGGCTTGGATCTGGCTGCCCGTCAATGCATAGTTGTATAACTTGACTTCATCGGCGATCCCTTTAAACCATCCCCAGGTGCCGCCGCCGCTTATATTACCGGCGTTGGAACCTAACCAATACTGTGTGCCTCCTGTCCACATAGTACCGATATTTGCAGGCGTTCCCTCCGGCTGACCGTTGACATACAGCTTCATTTGTCCATTATTGGTTGCCACCAATGCGATATGATACCAAACACCGATCTGCACAGTGGTTGTGCCCGTCACTGTTTTTCCCGCTCCATCGTAAGTATACGCCTCAAACTTACCGCTCGAATTAATGCGCAACTGGTGAGACCAAGCTGAGGTCGATCCGCTTGAATTCGTTCTCGTCCAGATATTTTGCGCTGTTGCCGCGGAAGGGTTAACCCATAAGGAAACCGTATAAGCCGTTGGGTTAGCAGCGTCAGGGATGTTGACATAAGAGTTCGTACCATTAAATGAAAGACCATTGCTAATTTTGCCCGCTACCCACGCAACCCCGCCATTCAACGTACCCGTTTTGTTATTGCCAGACGAATCGGAAGCAGTTGTACCCGATATTTCGTCCAATTTCCAATACCCCCTCGGTACTGATTGTGCAACCGTAACATTAACCGTTGCTTTAAAGTTTCCGTCGACCGTCGTTGCTGTAATGACTGTACTTCCGACAGCTTTCCCGGATACGACGCCATTCACAACAGTTGCAATGCCAGTGTTGCTTGAACTCCAGATGACTTGTTTATTGCTAGCAGTATTAGGAGCAACTACGAGACCCGGATTCAAGTCAATGCTGCCGTTAACATCCGTTAAAACTTGACTTGGGTTTAGTGTGATACCTGTAACAGGAACTTCTGTAACCTTAGCATCAACTGTTTTTAACACTTTGAATTCTGCTAATCCTACATTTTGATTGGTTGCGCCGCCTGCGATCTGGAACTTAACCCATGTTATTGATTTACCTGGGAAAGTAAGGGTATAAGGTGAACCGTCATTTGGAATGCCCGATACCGCTAATGAACTTCCGTCACTGAACGTCAGCGTTCCTCCTGATGCCCAGTCCGTCATGTTCGGTCTATCATAGAACGTAATCGCATCTACAATTTGAGGCGCGGTCCAGTTCAACTGCAGCCATGGATTTATTTGTGTATTGGAGGCCCACTCAGTCGAAATGATTCCATCAATCGCCTTTCCTGGAGCGAGTGCTGCATTATTCTGATAGTACGATGATGCAGTAGCGGTCGCAGTCAAGGCGACATTTTGTGCTACCTTAACATTAACCGTTGCAGTAAAGTTCTCGTCTACTGTCGTTGCGGTAATAACTGCATTCCCAACAGCTCGCCCGGTTAATACTCCGTTATCAACTGTTGCAATACTAGAATCGCTTGAGATCCAAATAATTTGTTTATTCGTAGCATTATCTGGGGTAAATACAAGACTAGGTTTCAGGTCAATAACACTGTTCACATCCGTCAAAATTTGACTTGGGCTCAGCGTGATACCTGTAACCGCAACGGCTGTAACGGATACAGGAACTGTTGCTGTAAAGCCTCCATCTAATGTTGAGGCAGTAACGATTGCGCTTCCGGCCTTCTCCCCGGTTATCACACCGTTTGCAACGGATGCAACTTTCGGATTGCTTGAGCTCCAGATTATTTGTTTATTCGAGGCATTACTAGGCGAAATGGTGACTGCAGGCTTCAGATCAAAGTTGTTGTTGGTTTGCAACAAAACTTCGCTAGCATTCAAATTGATGCCTGTAACCGCAACGTCCGCGTACGCTCCGTACACTTTAAATCCATCAAGCGATAACCGTTGCTGTGTTGTCGTTTGGTTGACGATTCTGATCGTGTGTGAGCCCGAAGACAGCCCTCTAATACTGTACACGGTATGCTGGCTTAACCGATAAGAACTATTTTCACTAATGGTTTGATTTAGTACTCCGTCGATATATACGGATACATTATTCGATTGATCTGAATTTGTCTCACTGATCACATCGATACCTGTTCCAGTGAATGTGTATTGCACGGAATTTCCGGAAGTAGCGGTGTAATGTGAACTATTCTTATAATCGTATGCGCCAGCGGCCTTCCGATTGCTATCTGCTGTCCACGATCCGGAGTAATTAATCGCTGTATCGGTATCATCAACAAGAATTCCAGACGTGTTCTTCAAGTAGGAGTATCCGTTTTCCAAACCTGCGTTATTCATGATGGAAGTGGCTGCAGCAGGCCAATTGCCACCAGTGACAACTGTCGTGTTGGCGAGACTGTTTCCATTTGAGCTCGGTGCTCCACCAAGAGAAGAATTGTCAGCGAAATTATTGGTAACGACATTGTTCAAAGCCGGCGGAGAGAGATTTTGAACATACAGCCAATTTGTAGCAGCCCCTTGAACGACATTATTATTCACATTGTAATTATTTGTACCGTTGTCCAGATAAAGAGCTCCGTAAGGGCCGAAAACACCAGATACATGGTTATTGGACATCACAGAGCCTGGTTGACGACCGAGCGTGTAAATGCCCCCTCCGTCGATTATTCTCTGCATGACATTGGTAACCTTGTTATAACTGATGTTATTGCCTTTCGAATAAGGCGTCGATGGCTCCGCACCCCATCCCCAGCCAAGTGATATGCCCGAGTACGGCGTACTGTCGATTTCATTGTGGACTAATTGCAAATTCGTATTGTACCCGGCAAATATCCCTAAGGCAGCAATATATTGTACACCTACTGAGGAAATATAGTTGCCCACTACAGTATTGTTACGCGTTTGATCTGCTGGGTTCGTATTCGCATAATCATTCAGATCGCCGATCTCAATCCCACCGCCAGATATATCCGAGAAGCTATTCCCTATGACAGTGTTATTCTGGCTCGCATTTTTAAACTTGAGCGCCGTGCCGCCTAAATGGATGAACGTATTGCCTTGAATGAGAATGTTATTCGCACGATTAAACAAGACATTTGCACTGATGGTCATTTGTTGGCTTGCTGGGGTCATATAACCATTCCCTTGATTTCCAGCAAAACCTATCTCTGTTAGTGGCCCTAACCATGTCCCGTATTCAAATGTCAATCCAATGAACTGCAAATTGTGAAGCGGTGTTCCTGAGCCCCCGGTGCCATTGATCAATTGTTCTACTTGCGGAATGACCACTTCCGCTGTGCTTAAGTTTTCATAGCTTCTAGGAATGTAGTACATATATCCATCGGTGACATTGTAATAAAATTGTCCAGACGTATTCAATAGTTCATAGGCGTTCTCCAACCAATTGACATGGAAATAACCGGGAACGATGCTGCTCACGCATGAGCTTGCGACGGTAAGCGATGATCCACCCGATAGTGAGGACACGTTGCATTGTGCGTAAGCATAGTTATGGAGACTGTTTATTCTGACCTGATCCAGATTTCCCCAAGCAGACATACTTGCGTATGTCGGAGCAGTGAGCGTCAAATTTGGTGCATTATTGACGATCTTGATCGTATGCGGACCTTCTGTCAATCCCGAGATACTGAATAAGGTTTGCTGACTCGATAGCGAACTGCTATATGCACTAACCGTTTGATTCAGCGTACCGTCAATATATACCTTTACAGAAGGTGAATTATTGGAATTCTTCTCGCCAATCACGTCAATCCCGGTACCCGTAAATGAATACGATGCGTAAGCTCCGCCAAGATTAATGTAATGAGCATCATTATTGATATCACTTGCGCCTGCTGCGCTTCGATTAGTGTCATAAGTCCATTGCTTCCAAGGATTGCCCGCGTACGTAATGGCCGAATTGTTATCATTGACCGTTGTAATGCTGGCTCCGTTGTATACTTTAAAAGCATCTAGAACCATGGATTTATCAGGTGCATTGGAAAATCCCGAAGGACCATCTGCACCGCGCGCAGGAATTGCCCTTACGTCATTGACGTACATTTGCAATATACCGGTACTTTGTCCCACATAAGAGCGATAAATATTTTTATTCGCGTCATATTGCGACCAATTGGTCAACGTCTTGCCACCGCTTATGACAGGATTAGCCCCAGGGTAGGCTTGATAGATGATGTTATACCCATTGGTACCGGAATCGTGTATTGAATCGCTTTCATTTAATTCGAACGTGGACGACAAATTATAAGTGCCATCCAAGAAATAAACAACAATATCTCCTGTCATATTTTGATTAATAGCTCGAACCTGCGTCTGAGCATCTTGAAGTAAGCATGGACTGGCAAGCGTACAACTCGTGCCGCTGCCGGTAGGCGACACATAAAATGTTGATTGAACCGCTGCCTGGGCTTCCTTAGGCGTTGCATTAAATCCCATTATTCCAAGAGATAGACACAACAAAAATGTTACGATTCTTCTTTTTATCACGTGTACATCCTCCAATACAATTTTGATCGGACCCTTGCACCTTTTACAATATGACAACTCCACATTCCCTGTTTCATAGTACCAAAACTCTAGTGCCAAGCTCGGCTCTATCACCTCCTTTCTAAGCCCCTTCTATAGGCTGAACGATAGTTCAACTGGTTCATTTAACTTTAGCTCCAGTTGTTTACTCTGATTAAAAACATGCAAATCCACTATTCGTTGATCTTTGGTAGCACTGAGCTTGACTTGCACATTCTTCAGACTTTGATCCCATTTCATCGTAACTTCAATACCGCCGTGAGCCAGCATCGGGCCCGCTYCCCCTTGTATCCAGCTACTCGGCAATGCAGGTAAAATTCGAATTTTACCTGGAGAAGAGCGTAGAAGCATTTCCTGAACCGCAGCACTCCACCCCATGTTGGCATCAATTTGAAATGGCGCCCAAGGAAGGTTTACCGACATCCCCATGTCTCGCCAGTCGTTGCTTAACGTGAGAAAATTGCTCAGTACCGAAGAACGCGCCAGTTTATCAAAGCAATCTAATGCTTTCTCAGCCTCACCGATTCGAGCCCACGTATTAGCCAGATGCATCACCGACCAATTCGATTGATCTTTCAAGCTCTCACCCCGAGATCGATTCTCTACAGCTTTGATGAATGCTTGGTACAGCTCCCCAGTCTGATCCGGGTCTATTTCCGAACCTGGAAATAAAGGATATACATGAGACAGATGACGATGCTGATCATTGTCCGTAAAGTGCGGGTGCATCCATTCGCGTACTGCACCATCCTCATTCACCTGATAAGGAGGGATTTTCTCCAACATTGCTGTCCATTTCCCGATTTCCTTTTCGTACATCCCAACGATGGGTGATAGGGTGACTAAACTTTGCAACACTTCTTTCGCAATGGCAAAATCCATTGTCGCGTTGATCGTTGTTTCCATGACATCATTAGCTTCCAAATCATAGAGTAGTGCCTCTTTGGCATAATTGGCTGGCGTATTCTCCGGCGAGACGGATGGACTGATCACATAATAGCCGTTTTCACCGATCGTCAAATAATCCTCATAAAATAGAGCCGTCTCATAGAGGAATGGTAATGCCCGCTCACGGAGAAAGGCTTCGTCCAAGGTGTATTCATAATACATCGAATAAAATTGCGCGATCCAGCCTGCTCCGGAAATCCAGTGGACAATGTGAGGGTAATTGATTTTGAGCAAACCAGACTCTGGTGTTGTGGGAGCCGGAACGAATATTCCCCGACAGCCATATAGTTGTTTGGCGTTTGTTCTGAAGTCCTCCAGCTTGCTGTCCATATAATCAAACACAGGCAACAGCAACTCCGGCATATTACCGCTAAACGCTTGCCAATAGATCATTTGTAAATTTTCGTTCGCCATGTGAAAAGCCCATAATGCTTTATACTCACCGCACCAAAGTCCATATAGATGGCACGGTTCCTCGCCTTCACGCGTACTGGACACGAGCAGGTATCGGCCATACGCCCACATTTTCTCAATCATAGCCACTGACGTTTTCCCTCTATAGGCTTCCATCAGATATTCCTCATTGAAACGGTCACGGTCATTGTTGGTCAATTGCAAAGTCATAGCGTGAAACAGACGGCTATGTTCTTCAACATGCCGCGCAAGCATAGCGGAATAATCTGATTTCATTTCATTCAACTCGCTTCGGAGTTGTTGCCATCGCTGATTTCGCTCACCTGAGGCAAAACATTTGATGATAAACGTCACTCGATCCGAATTATTAATTTGCAGTGCGCCGTTCTCATAGTGAAGTGAGCCCCCGTCAATCTGAACACGGGCAACTGCGCCGAAATCAGCTCCGTTCTCATTTCGAGCAGCGTAATAAAGAACATCCTCTCCTCCGCTGCATGTCATCTCTTCCGCCAGTGCGAGCACATCTGGATCGACAGGCCTTACACCTTCAAATTCGTCATGGAGACCGAAATAAGCTTTACAAGAAATACTCCCTGCTTTAGAACTGCGGATTTCATATACAATTGCATCGTCTGTGCGAGATACGAATACAACTCGCGCATAGTGGATGTCTCCCTCTGACCATGAAACCGTAACTTCGCCTTGATCCATATCCAAAACACGGCTATAATCTTGAAATGCCATCTTGTTCGGCATGATGATATGGAAATCTCCAAGCGGTAGAGGAATTGCGTGTTCCGCCATATATCCTGCTTCCGTCAAGGCATCTGGCAAAATACGGTCAGCTTCTCTAGCTTTTCCTTGTTGCAGCAAATCTCGGACAAGCGGTACATGACCGCTCACATTCGGCAGTTCTTTGGTAACTGCTTTCCACCATAAATCCGCATGATTTAAGAGGATTGTTTCTTTATAGACACCTCCATAGACGGCCGCGCCAATCACTCCGTTTCCCAACGGAAGCGCTTCTCGCCACTTCGCCCCCCACCAAGAAGCCGGATACATCAGCTTCAGTACGTTTCGGTTCATTTTTAAGCCTCCTCAACTTTCGAGCAATACAAGCACGTGCAGCATTTGTTTCGCTTCCAGCCTTATTTCCAACAACTCGTTCGGAAGGCTCGTTAGTTCTATTTGAATTTCTTCCAAAGCATTGGTTTGATAAGCGGTAATGATCCTTTTGTTCGGAAAATGTAGCCCTGCATCAACTTGCCGATCCTTACAATTACTTAAACGAACCAGGATGCCCGATCCTTCCTCGACTGGCTTGACATCAAAGACCTGAACACCTTCCCCCGTGACCTGAATAAATTGATCGGATTCCTCTTCTTTACAATGAATGACGGGATAAGCAAGAATAGGAGATACGGCTTTAACCGCAGCATCCATCGCACTAGCTGGTTCAAAGGATGTAAACGTATTTAGATAATAAGTGAAAGCATGAAGGCCAGGTTGACGTGCTCTGAAATTCGTTTCCCAGTAATTATTCATCGGCCAAGCTAATAAAAGTGGATTTGCTTGCTTCACTATGCTTTTTTGCTCTTTGCCAAAGTTAAAACTCCCAACTTGTACAAGCGGCGTATCTTGGCAAATCAACGTAGCTCCATGCTGACCATCGTAGACGGATACGCTTTTATCTACCGTTACGTAATCTCTGCACACACCTGGCAGCTGCTCAGCATCAAGTTCGACCCATTGACCAGCCGTATCATAATGGCAGCGCCATTCTTGCAGGTTCAAAGGAATAGCAAAGTAAATGCCTTCAGGAGTCGTAATATCCTGCTTATAGTAAGAAGCCTTCATTTCAATATCCGCACGATAGCTGAAAAAAGTAAACCTTTGCTCCAGATTGTCTACACCTGGCGCACCCCATTGTAAAATTAATGTTGCGCTATTCGCGCTGCGCTCTACCTTACATGACTTCAGACCCGTGTAGGTCTGACGTTTAGCCTTCCAATCGTGATTCCAACAGCTCATGCTGTTATTGACCTTCTCAACGTCTCTTGGAAATATGGCTCTGCGATGGTTCGGATGATAGAGCGTATCAATCGTTTCTTGCACGTATTGAAACAAGCTATAGGGGCTGCTTAGATCAAGAACCTCCCAGTCCTGCTGTTTATCGTATAAACTCAGGATTCGACCCGTTGTTGGATCAAAGAGACATCTGTGGAAAGGCGTCTCTATCCTTCCCTCCTCGATCATGTCTAGGCCATTTCTAACCTGATTCGGACTAAAAGGTTCCACAAACTCCTTGATACTGCCTAAGCTTGCTTCAATATCCTTCGAATACTCCATAACTTGCAAGGACTTCAAAGGTATCTTCCGCCAACTGAAAGGAGGCAATTCAATCGTGCCATAGCTGACTTCCGAGTGATTTTTATCGTTGTTTATCAGCACGTCACGCGTTCTTATATCATAAAGATGTCTACCTTTCACCAGGTATCCAGCCGGAATTGTAATATCATGCGTGATGGCAGCGGAAGAAGGATTGACTAACAAAATACCTTCAGGCTCTCGCGATTGCAAGGAATTTCCAGCCCATTTTTCAAGTTGTGTTCCTAATAACTGGCCGGTTAAGCTATTGCCCAAATAAGCATAATGCGCTTTATGCGCCCATTGAATATCCGTATTCAAATCATCGGGTTCAGCAACAGAAGTCCATGAGCCCCATGTGTGCTCATCATATAAATGAATTTGCTCCCACGCTTGTTTTTTAACTTTATGATAGGATGCATCACCTTTGCCGCCAAAGGATTCCAGAAGATCAACCGCCTTCATTCCTTGCTTGGTTCTGCGATTCAGTTTGGTTTCTTTGGCTGAGCTGCCTGAACCAAAATTCCAATAATCCGTCCAATCCCCCGCATGCGTCTGTAATTGATCTTCGTGCTTCTTCACTTTGGCATATAGCTGCTCAGGTGTGACAAAAGAAATCGTAAACTCCCTTTGTTCCTCGTTCCAAGTTTTAAGTAAGTCCGCTAACTCCTTATCCGGTGAATTGTTATCATAGGAAGGGATATTTGTCGATGTCAAATAAATAAAATCAAACGGATAATCCGGATTTGCCTCGATTTTCCCCATATACTTGGCTAAGCCAGCCGCAATATCAGCGGTGCTCAAGTTTTCTGGAGAACAAATTTGACTAAATAACGAATACTGCTCGCCATTAAAGGTAAGCAGCTTTCTGCCATCTGGCGCTTGCCAATGGAATGCTTCTGGACGCGTTAGCGGAATGCCACCCATATGGGTATTAATCCCTGTCATATAAAATTCCACACCCGAGTCAAGTAATAATTGACTATAAGCCCATGGCTGTCCGTTTACATCATGATTAATCGCACACTTAATATCGATGTCAAACATATTTTTTAATTTTCGGACGGGATATAACATTCTAGCCATCTGCTCAGCTGTGCAAAGTGGCGTCATATGCATATAGGTGGCGGATAAACTTAATTGTCCGTTATGTAGATAATGAGTAAAGCGTTCCATTTGCTGTTCGGTTGCCGTTTCAAGCCAAAGCAACACAGGATAAGCAGCTTCGCAAGTCCAGCGAAATTTATTCATTTCAGACCAATGTTCCGTTAATTCACATAGTTGTATCGCTTGATCTATATATTCTTTATGTTTCTCTAATAGGATAGGCTGTGCATGGGTATAGCCAACATCCAAGTGACTATGGTGCATGAGTAAGACTTCTTTTATCTTCGACACATATATTCAACTCCCACGATGCCTTATATTCGTCGATCTTGGCATCAATCATTTTCAAATCACTTAAATCCTTTGTTCATTTAAATACTCGTATTCTCTGGGTACATTGGCCATATTTTTATTACGTTCACGCCGTCACGAGTTATTTCGAATGGTCCAGGGAAAGGATTCTGTTCATCCCTAAAGTTCCCTAAATAATCCCTGTTCAGGCAAATCGGCTTACTATCAAAATCTTCAAAGGGCAACTCAGAAAGTTGTGTTCTAGTCAGAAGTTCAGTTGTCACAAGGCTGCGATTTCTTTGATTTTTCCAATTCGTCTGACATGACATGTGAAGGTAAACAGCATCATTTTCAAAAGAAAGCTTGATATCAGGTTCAAAAAGATCATCATGAAGAGGAGACACCTCGTGCACGGATGCTTGCGCACCTTTGAGAAACAGATTTCCATCCATGAAAACAGAAAATTTAGCAGCGTCATACTTGCTTAATCCAATTGGATCATCTTGCGCAATCAATATATTGTTATAAAACCGATCGTCTCCGCCTTCAATATTGCGCTTTCCTGCAATGCTTGTGGAATGAGCATGATGGAATGGTGTAACGCGATCTTCCTGAGGTAATATCGTAATGTTACTCCTGAATAGATTATGCGCGTAGGTACCTCCCTGAGAGAAGTTGAATAACGAATTTGTGGTATTTCCCGATAGACAAAGATTATGGTCGACTACGAACGGACCGTGGCTGACTTCGATGAAAATATCGTGGAGCGTATTCTCGTATAACAAGTTTCCGGTTACGTGCGTCCCTTGTGTCATCCAGTCTAACCAAAGCCCACAGTCCGTTCGGAAAATCCGGTTGTTACTAATCAATGAATCAATGGCACCATGAAACTTAATGCCTGCCATCTCATACCCGGTAAAAGAACACAATACATGAATATCGTGAACAACATTTTCCGTAATCACACTGGAACAAGCACCAAAACTACCGACGATTCCAGCCATCTCGCAGTGGGAAACCTCATTTCCTCTAACGATATGATGACCGATATCTTCAAGGTTCCAGCCATCTTCCAAAGCACGCTCGATGGTTTTGTTGTAACCCTCAGGAGTAGGGTCGGTATTATCCCATTGATCGCCATATTTGCCAAGCGAAATCCCCGAACATCTCGAATGACTAATGATATTGTTTTCGATAATCCACCCTTTGCTCCAATGGGTGCCGATTAAGGCAATTTGTTCAGCAGTCGGTGGTGCCCAAGGCGTTGCCGCATGGCGCATAGTAAAACCTCTGACTGTAATAAAGTTCATTCCTGGCTTTTCGGGATAGAACACAGATTGTCTTACATTAATTTCTACTAACTCCTCATTCGGATTTGAGCCGCCGAAATTTGCCCAAAGCGTAGTATTCGTCTCATCAACACGTGCAAACCAGAGTAGCGCACTGTCCTCGTTATGGATGACATCATGTAATTGGGCTGCTTCTAATAGCCACTCACCATTCAAGTAAACCGATCCCGTATGGTGATCCCGTTCTTTGGAGAGGAACCAATCCCCTTGAATAAGATCATTGAATGGATTGAATTTCCCGAAAAATGAGTTTGGAAGCGTTGTCTTCCATGTTATCTCATTTTCTTTCTCCCAGCCTTTAACAATTTCCGAACCTTTAATTTCGACTTTTTCACCTGCTGCTGCTTGATAAACTATTCTTTTCGTATCCGATTCTCCACCACGTGGTGGATTGATTCTCTCCCGATACGTACCCTCATGAACGGTTATGACATCTCCGGGTTCCGCTTTAGCTGCTGCTGCAGAAATTGTCCTTAGCGGAGCCGAAGCTGTACCTTCCCAGCTGTCATTTCCTAGCATAGATACATAATATTCCTTACCCATTCCTTCTTCGGCTGCTTCTTTTGCATGGTCTGACAACACAATCACTCCCCACCGCTTGCTCGATAAATTGCTTTCTTAATAAGGATAAAGGAAGCTACATTTTCATGCGCTCCCTTTATTGTCCTACATGACTTACGATTATTTACTAAAATCTGCAACAGCTGTTTTAGCTTTTTCATATTCTGTTGTGTACCAAGCATTTGCTTTTTCAATACCAAGTTTTTTCAAGTCTGCGATTTCCTCTTTAACATTTGCACTATATTCAGCATCCGTTTTACTCATCACGATTTTAGGAAGATTTTTGGTTAACGAGTCGGTAACTGCAGCTACGATCCGTGTAATATCATCAGGTGCAGCAGGGATCGATCCTTGTGCTACGCCATTTGCATAGTATATAGCTGCTTTACCAGCAGCCTTCTCAAATGCTTCACCTGGATAGCTGCCTTTGAAGTGCTCTGAATATTCCTTTTGTCCTTGGTTCATTAAGGCAGCCATTGCACTCGTCGTATTAGAAAGATTAATAGGCGAACCATCTTTTGGATCTACAAGTGTTGAATCAATCAACATCAAAGATCCATAAGTCGTATTTAGACCAAAACCATTTTTCTTCACAAAATCCGGATCATCTTTCATCGCCTTAACGACTTCCGGCTTCATCTCCGGTTTACCGTTGATCAAATCCCAGTGTTGACCCTTCACACCAGATACTGTCAAACGACTACCTTCATAGGTTGCAAAATAATTCATTAATTCCATTGCACGATCAGGGTATTTCGATGCTGAAGATATAGCATATCCTGTTCCAACATAACCTACGCTTGAACCATAACCCTTCAATGTAGTTGGGAATGCCCCAGGAATTAATACCATGGATGCTTCAGGATTAGCCTTTTGCAAGGCAGTATTGATCTCTGAATTAAACCAACCTTGTGTCCATGATACAATTTGACCGTTCATAACCTTTGTTTTGATAGCATCAGACTTCTGAATAAAACTCTCTGGATCAAGCAGCCCCATTTGATAAGCTTTGTTATAGAATTTAACGGACGTACTGAAGAATGKAGCATTCTCATCCGCATATTGATCAACAAGCACGCCATTATTATCTGCAATCATTCCGGCGCCAACTAGCCATTTCCCTCCGCCAATTTGTGGTGGCAAATTATATTCCCATAAGCCAAAATCGCCAGCAACACTTATTCCATATACCTTTTTACCATCTGCTGTCGTCGGATGTTTCTTCACCATATTCGAGAGCATTGTCAGGAAATCATCAGAATTCTTGATCACTGGAAATCCTAGCTCTTTATAGTAATCCCATCTTGTTAATCCGCCATAAATATGTTCGAATGGCGCTGGTGCACTAGCTAATGCTTCTAAAGAAGGAGCAGTATGGGTCGGCAGCACATAGAGTTTTCCGTCATTACTCATGAATTTTTTGGAATAAGCAAGCGGTTTCGCAAGATTTGCTGCGATATCTTTTCCGTTCGTCGCAATCAAGTCATCTAACGGCTTCAACATCTTGGATTCCAACAGTTGTTTTCTAGAAGTTGCATCTACAAAGACTAGATCGGGAATTTCACCACTAGTAACCTGCAATTGTCTCTTTGCTGGTTCACCATTCAGAAATTTCAGTGTTATATTAAATTTCTTCTTAACTTCTTGCGCCACGGCATCCGTCGCTTCTGCATCCACACTTGCAACATTATTCCAGATTGTAAGTGTTATAGGTTCCTTTGCCTTTGGTGCTTCAGTTGCAGCTGTACTTGCTGCAGGGGTCGTTGAAGGTGATGGTGTTGCACTTGGTTTACTGCAGCCTGTTACCATTAGTGCAAGTGCCATTGTAGTGGCAAAAGTACCTGTAACCATTTTCTTGTTAATCATGTTTCTTGTTCCCCCTTATTATGGATATAATTATGAAAAACTTGTAAATATATTAAAGCAGCATTTGAAGTCTGCATTTAACCCTTGACAGCTCCTATGAGGAGTCCCTTAACAAAAAATCTTTGGAAAAAGGGATAAACAAACAAGATAGGTAATGTAATGACAAGTGTAATTGTCATTTTAATCGCTTCAGGTGTCGTTTTTGGAACAGCAATTCCGTCTACTCTTCCAGTAGTCTTTAATGCTTGAACAAGTGCGTCAGCTTGACTTAAATAGTTATAAAGGACATATTGTGCGGTAAAAAGCCGCGGATTATTGATAAACAGCAAACTGTCTGTCCACGTATTCCAATGGTTAACTGCTGTGAAAATGGAAACGGTTGCTAAAATCGGTAGTGATAACGGGAAAACAATTCTAAAGAACATTGCCAGATAACCTGCACCATCTATCATCGCTGCTTCCTCGATGGATTGAGGTAATTGTTCGATAAACGTCTTAATCAGGACGATGTAGAATCCAGTAACCGCACCTGGAAGGATATAAACCAGAAAATTATCTTTCAAACCAAGCCCCGAATACGTTAGATAAATGGCAACTAACCCTGCATTCAGATACATCGAGGCGATGACTAAGCGATATATAATCACACGAAACAACATTTCTTTCTTGGAAAGAAAATAGGCAAATATCGAGCTGCAAAATAAGGTAAGCACTGTACCCGATACGGTACGCAGCACAGATATTCCGATGGAGTGAAGCAAGTAGTCTAGCTGGAACACCTTCAAATAGGTTGATAAAGTAAATCCGATCGGATATAAATACACGCCTTTAGCAGCAGCTTGTGTAGGATCACTGATGGAGTAGATAAATACATAATAAAAAGGATAAAAACAGAAGAAGCATATCAGGATTAATAACAAGTAATTAATGAAGTTAAAACCGTTAAATCGTTGTTTAACCATAGGAATCCTCCCGTATATCGTCTGAGCCTAAAACTTAGAACATAGATTGGCCTCTGATTTTTTTAGCTGCATAATTTGCCGAGAAGACCAGAATGATACCAATGATGGATTTCAACATGCCAACCAGAACCGAGAATGATACATCATTTAAAGTAAATCCGATTCTGTAAACAAAGTAGTCAAGTACCTCAATTTTATTGGCTACAATAGGATTGTAGAAGACGAGATATTGATCCAATCCGTTGTTCAGCAAGTTTCCAATATTGAGTAAGAAGAGGACAAAGTAAGTTTCAATAATCCCCGGAATCGTTATATGCCAAATGCTGGACATTCTGCCAGCGCCATCAACCCGAGCTGCTTCATACTGCTCTTGATCAATACCTGCTATAGCAGCCAAATAGATAATGGCGCTATATCCCATGCCTTTCCATATGGTTAAAATCGCTTGAAAATACCAGGTTGCCTCGACGTTACCCAATATATTCGTAGGTTCTTGAATCAAATGAAGCTTCGTTAGTATGAAATTAACGGAACCATTCGCTGAGAATATCCCMCACATAAGTCCAAATACGATCACCCAGCTTATGAAGTTTGGAAAGGTAGAGATGGATTGAACCACCTTACTGAATTTAGCGTTCTTGACTTCAGATAACATAATGGCAAATATAACAGGAAGCGGTGACAATAAAATTCCCAATCCACTAATGGCAAATGTATTCTTAAGTGCATTGAAAATATCATTCCTATAATAAATCGCTACATGTACATATTTCATCCCCACAAAAGGACTGCTTATCATATTTTGCAGAACACTTTTGTTAAACATATGGATATAATTAATAAATCCGAAATACCAGCCCATTAATGGTAAATAATTAAAGACGAGTAACAACAATATAAAGGGAAGTGATAAAAGTAAGAGATATAAACCATTGCTCATCTTCCCATTTACATAAAATCTATTCTTCTTCTTATTCATGCATCATGCCTCCTCTCTCATGCTGAAACTCAATGTATCTACTATTTATTATAAATTGAGAAGGAATACCGGTATATGATAGAAAGATTAGATACATGATAATAACCTTTGATTTAATGAAAAAGATCCACCCCATCCTATAATTTCAGGTGAGGCGGATCCATATTTTGGTTATTTCTCGTTCCTATTAAATTCACTCAACAATGCATCACGTTCAGGTTTGACTGCCTTCATAACATCCTCTTCTATTTGGTTCAAAGCTAACTTGGAATCTTTATCCAACTCAATGGCTTCCTGCCACTCTCTACGAAAGATTTCATTCGCTTTCTTGTCAAGTGAAGTGCTCAGCGGTAAATAAGGGATTTTTGCAACTAAATCGATATACAGCTGAATCGCTTTTTGATTTAAAAAAGGATCAACCGTGTTCTGAATCTCAGGCAGACGCCATGCGGGTTTATAGCCTGGAATAGAAGGCAGAGATATGGTTGTTTTCCAGCCTGCCATAGAGACAGTTGCAAATTTAACAAATTCCCAAGAAGCCAATTTGTTTTTAGACTGTGTTAGAATGGCAAGGCCTGCTCCTCCAAACCCCGCATAGTTGCCCAACGGGAGCGCTGTAACTTTCCATTTCCCCGCTTGATTAAAGAATACGGCGGGAAATATATAAGGCAGCATCATCCATGAGCCTGAAAAGATAATCGGTATTTCTCCGTCATCAACCGCCTGTTTGCCGTCAAGAACCAAGGGCCCCTTGGCTTGAACCAGACCTAATTTATGGATCTTTTTATCGAAATCCAGCTCTTTCACATATTGCTCAGTATTTTTAAGATAATTCAAGTTATGGTCGAAATAACCGGAGTTTCCTGTTAAAAAATCCGAAACAAATAGTCCTGAAGGCGGCAAGAATAATTTTCCTTCAGCTTTTAGTGCTATTGCCAGTTTGAGCAAATTGTCTTCACTCTTCAAATAAGCAGCAAGTTTTTCAGGTTCTATTGGAAAACCCGCTGCTTCAAGAATATCTGTTCGATAGAACATCACTGCAGGGGGAGCATCAAGCGGCATAGCAATAAGACGTTTACCATCCAATGATTTAAAGCGATCCAATTGGGCTGGAATGATATCTGGATCGAACTCATGGGCATTATAGGGCGCTTGATATAAATCTTCAATGCCTGCGATATTATTAACACTAGCAAGTTCTCCTTGCTCAATAGCCATAACGTCCGGTCCGCCTGCTCCGGCCTCAATTGTATGTAACGGATCCACAAAAATATTGGGTATTTCTTGAATATTCACTTTTACATTGGGAAATAATTGGTTAAATTCGGGAACTATCGGCAAAAGCACGTCCTTTGCCCATGTCCATACATTGATTTCACCCGACAGCTCTTTATTCACAATTTGCGTCGTAGATTTGTCCATTTGTGACTTGTTGCTTGACAAGAAATTTGAACAACCAGTAATTAGAAGCGTAATTGCCATTGTAAACGACAGGAGCGACTTGAAATTCCCTTTCATGCTGTTCCTCCTTAGCAAGTTATTTTAAGTACTTACTCCCCTTCTCCATAGCATCTTTCCAATTTTTCAATTCATAGTCCATTGCCTTGTCATATCCCTTATTTCTTAACTCCTGGATTAGCATATCCTGAATATGGTTAAATTCCTCATCGGTTTTGGCGAAAACAAGCTGTGACATATTCCTCATCAAGTAAGAGTCTAGTTTGGTTTCGAAATCCAGGATATCGTTTGGAGGATTTTGCACCTTAATTGCCTTCCAAATCCCAGAGACACTGGAAACAGCTGTGGACTTTTCCAAATAGGCTGTCGGATAGCTCACGTTGAAATGCTGACTCCATTCCTTCTCAAGCGGAGTCATCTGTGAAATAAGCATGTCGGGTTCTTTCATAAGATCGATCCGCTGGCCATTAGCATCTTTAGCAAAGCCCAACAGACCTGCGTGATTGCTATATTTTCTTGCTCCTGAAGTCATGACATAATTCGCATCTTCTCTAAGAGCTTGTACTGCGTTTGGAAGCATGCTGGCTTTCCCATTACTTTCAACCCAATTTACATCTTTTACCCCGTTTACAATATCCCTTGAGCCTTCCTCAGACAGTAAATATTGAATGACCCCCAATGCCCTTTCTGGGTATTTGCACTTCGTTGAAATGGCATAAAAATGACTGCCCATATTAGAATCCACAACTGGAATGATCATATTACCGACCATCGGCATCGGCATAAATCCTTTGGATTCACCCTTACTCGCAAATAATTTATTGGAAGTAATGACCTGCCAATCCATAGTGGTCATCAATACCCGGCCATCGATTACTTTTTGTAAAGCTTGACTGTAGTTTTGGGTAAAAGATTCTGGGTCGAGCAATTGCATGCGATTGGCTTTATTAAGAAACTGGGCTCCCATCCAGAAGGAGCTGCTCTTATCCAGAATCACACTTGTTAGGGCGTGGGTATCTGCGTGGAGATCCAGTATATTGTCTTGATTTAAAATGCCATAATAAGCTGCAGGGAAGTTAACCACATTCCATAGCTTCCAGCTATTAAACCATGTTGAGATTCCGTAGACTTTATTCCCCTTTTCATTTAGAGGATGTGCTTGCTGCATCTGGTACAAAACTTCTAGAAGCTCATCCATATTATTCATGGTTGGATAATTCATTTCCTTATAATAGTCCCAGCGAACCCAAGGTGCTGATTTAAAGGTGGGTTCTCCAGGGCTGACACCAGTGGGAATAAAATAAAATCCGCCAGAAGAACCGTCTCCATTGTAATCATAATATTGTTTGGAAAAATCCAATTGCTTCCAATAATTACTGACGATTGCTGGAGCCGATTTTTGGATAATCTTTTCCAAATTAACGACATATTCCCCTTTGATAAGGGGTTTTATTTTAGAGCTGTCATCAATAATTAGGATGTCTGGAAGATCACCGCTTGCGTAAGCACTGGCAAATTTATCTTCACTCCACTGCATATCTATATCTAATTTTACTCCCGTAACGCTTTCGATCTTCTTGGCAACCATATCCGTTTGAACACCGGAAACAAAGCTAACTTGAGAAGGCTCTCCGTTCATAGTTAATGTGATCGTATCTTTACTTTCTACTTTCGATTCTTCTTGCTTAATGGATATCAATTCCCCGGGATTTACGAGGTATAAAAGAATAGCGGTTCCAATTATGATCACGACAATAAGAGAATATAGGTAAGTCTTTTTCATTTTCTTACGTCACCTTCAATGACCGAATTGTATGCTTTTCCGTACTCAGCAGGTGTAAGACCAGTTTGTTTTTTAAAAATATTGCAGAAATAATTCGTATAGACATAACCCACTTCTTGTGCAACTTCAAACACTTTCAAATGGCTGTTGCTCAATAGGTGTTTAGCCTTATTGATTCGAATCATATTTAAGTAATTAGAAAATGTATATCCGGTTTCATTTTTAAATAGCTGACCCAAATATGTCGTATTTACGTTAAACTCCATTGCAATTAAAGTTAGATTCAAGTCTTTCGCATAATGAGTTTGCGCATAGCCGATTAAATTCTTAACGATGGGACTCATCTTTTCTTCTTCTTCTTCTAAATAGTCGATGAACCGCCCTATGATTCCCTTCATCCATTGCGCCAGATCCGGAATCGTCTGTAGTTTAAATACATGTGTGAACAAATCCGAGAAATGGCTAAGAAATTCATCCGCTTGCGGCTTAAGCTCTCGAATCGTTGAACTAGAAAGGATCAGTAGTTCTAGCGAAGTATTCTGGATAAATACAGGTGTTATCCCGTTAATTTGACTGGCTTCAGCATAAATATGATCAATAAAATCATAACTGCTCTGTCTATTTTTTTCATTAAGACAGCCTTTGATCGCTTGAATATCAATTTGGACGACTCGATTCCCTTGCTTATCCGTTACATCCAATTCATCTGAATAAACAATCTTGTTGTGAGAGTAGATTAAACTGAATTCTTGCAAGTTTTTGGCTCGGGTATAACTTCGGTGAATGTTTAGATAGCTAGTCTCCCAATTACCAACAGTGGCAAAGACATCGATATGCAATAAAGTATTAATACGTAGCTGGCATTCATTAAGTAGAGAACGTAGCTTCTTTTCATTACTCGAATCATTTATGGTAAATAATAGGACAATATCTTCATTATAATCTAGAAAACAAATACCGGATGTTTGCTCATTCATAATCTGCGAACAAATATTCTTGATCGCAAATCGAATCAAATCTTTATCATGCTCTGTGTGGAACTTACGATCCTGCCGTTCCGGTAAGAGTTTCATCAAAGCGATACAATAATCCGTATTCGTTAATTGCACATCTAATAATGCACTGCGATCCAGCAGCTCAGATTCGACAATATTTCCCGTCACCCATCGTCTATAAATATTTTCTCTAAACACATGCTTTACTTGCTGTTCTTCACGTGTAGTCTTGAATTCATTTTCAATTTTCTCTACAGTGCTCTGCAGCGTAGGGATTAATTCCTCTACATCTACAGGCTTCAACAAATAATTCTCAATGCCCAATTTAATAGTTTCTCTAACATATTCGAAATCGTCATATCCGCTTAACACAATACATTTGGCCTGCAAGCTTTTGTTAGCCATGTATTTGATTAGCTCCAAACCGTTCATATCCGGCATTTTAATATCCGTCACCACGACATGGATGGTTTCACGTTCTAGGACTTCAATAGCTTGTAGACCATTGGAGGCTTGAGCCGCGATTACCAGCCCATAGTTCTCCCAATTGATTAAATACTTCAAGCCCTCTATAATCATAGGCTCGTCGTCAACAAGCAACACCTTATACATCATTCATCAATTCCTTCTGGGTTAGTGCCGCCATACGGATGGTGACGGTTGTGCCTTCATTGCATATGCTTTCAATGTTGATGCCATACCGATGATCGTATTTCAATTTAATTCTCTCATTTACATTCACAAGACCGATACTATCCGTGTGATTAGAATCAACACTTACAAGCCTATCTTGAATTTCCTTTAATTTGCTGGCTTCTATCCCGATTCCATTGTCAGAGACTTTAAAAATCAAATCATCCTTTTCACAGTAACCTGTAATTCGAATGCAATTGTCGTTTCTCAGGGGATGAAACCCGTGGATAAAGTAATTCTCAATAATCGGTTGAATCGTATGCTTAATGATCCCTAAATGATTGATGTCGTCTTGTATATCAAATTCAATGTTTAATTTGTCGCCATATCGAATCTGAAATAAAGTCAGATATAGCTGCGAATTGGCAATTTCATCCTTCACGGAGATGATGGTCCCCGCCTTAATTGAATTCCGAAATAAGCGGGATAGTGAAAAAATCATTCTGCCCACATCATTAGCACCATTAGATACAGCATTCATTCGAATGGCTTCCAAGGTATTATACAGAAAATGCGGGTTTATTTGGGCTTGCAATGCAGTCATTTCTGCGCTTTTCTGGCGAATTTCTGCATCCTTGCGGCTCAATTCCGCATCGTAAGATTTTTTGATATTGATTTCTAAATCTTCAACCATCTGATTGAAATCAACAGAGATCATATTAATTTCATCTACATTCTTTTTGATCGGTACACGAAACGAAAGATTCCCCGCCCTAACTATTTTCATCGCATCGGTTAATATTTTAATTCGCTTCGAAAACAGATTTGTACTGAGAAATGACAGTAGGATGGATATGAGAATGCAAACCAAGGAGAGAATAAGAATAAATTGTTTCGTTGAATTGAAGCTGCTCAAAATCTGCGTTTGCGGGATGATACCCGCTACGATAAGGCCAGTGTTGTTCTCGCGATCCACATTAACGACATACGTTTTCCCATCAATGACGGCACTTTGCTTCTCGGCCGCAAGTAACTTTCCAGTATATGGATATATCCGTCCGTAGTAGGTATTCGATGAGTCAAATATAACTTCCCCATTCCTCGTAAGGATAAGGATATCCCCTTGCAAATCCTTCTCGTATTTCTTCAGAATTTGACTAATTCCATCCACATCAAAATCGACAATCAGCATACCCAGGTTTTCCGTGGACCATGGGACTTTTAAATTCAAGGTTAAGCTAAAGATCTTGATTTTCTCGTCTTGCAAATAGAAAGGGGATATTGAAGGGAATATGGTTAATGTTGAAGGGTAGTAGTTGATAGTCAAGAGCCTGTCCAAATAATTGAATTCTTTCTTTTTGTATGTATGCTCGTAATTTCGTGAATATACGTAGAACGAACTGTCTACTTTTTTATACATCACAATGCTTTTGATGTCCTGATCACGTGAAAATGCTGATCTAAAATAATCGGAAAAACGCTGCTTTTCATCATAATAATTAATCGTCATGCTTGAGCTGTCATAATTGTTTTCAAGAAAACTAAACACGTCTGGAAGTGCTTCATCTTGATGATAGGCCTGCTCGGTTATTTTCTTAATCAGATCTATTTTCATATCTAGATATCGATTGGTATTAGAGAGAATAAGCTTGTTATATTTAATCTCACGCTGCAATAGCAAATTACTCACGCTAAGCGAACCGATAAGAGTAAGCATAGATAATGCCAAAACAACAATGACAGCGTTTACGAGTAGGATTTTATTAAAAAAACGATTCAAAATATATTTTCGGATGGTTCGCATCAACATGTCTTCACCACCTGTAAGTTACCGCTGTTTGGCGTTAATAAATTCCCTTCAATTATATACTTCTAAATTAAGAGCAGCAATTATAAATATGTGGAAATATACTTGCTTTTATAAGGAAACATCAACGGGATTTCAATTCATGAAGCTTTCCAGCTAATGATATGGAATTTGAGTGTGAAGTTAAATGATACAAATCATTGATTTATGATAAAAATCTTAGTTTCATTCCCGTGGTTCCGGTCACTTCCGCATATAGGTAATGCCTCACAAAGTGGCACTAGTAGCTTGTGCAAATAAGCTTGTTCATTGGCTTTATGCCCTCATTAGAAACAAAAAACCGTTCAGGCTATCCCAACTGAATATTATTGGTATAACCTTCCAAAAAAAAATATGAATGGGGGGTTATTTGGCGTGCTTACTTTTCACTATACCACATGAATTCTATTGACTTTACTGGAATCCTAAAAACAGAGAACACGATCCCCTATTGGGTTCCGAGTTCTCTGTTTTTTAACTTACCAATTTCCACATCCAGGAGCCAGGCTCTGATGTCCTTCCTCCTGTAATATTAGTTATTCTTAATGGTTGCCAGATTGATCATGAGGTACTGTGACGGTTACAGTTTTAACCGTTTTGTTTCCAGCTTTATCTGTAGCTGTATATGTGATGGTGTAGATCCGTGATTTTTCTGCACGCAAACTGAAAGAAGTAGCGGCTGTACCGAAATCGGCCTGAATGTCGCCTTTACCGCTATCTGGTTGATTGCTCGTGATGGACGTTAATACCACGGATTCAACGCCCGATGTAGCATCACTTGAATCCAGCGTGGCGTTGATCGTAACCATTTCATGATTTGCTGGCCAAATCGACGTTTTATCCAACTGAACGGAAAGCGTTGGTGCTGTCTTGTCAACTTGAAATTCGACAGTTTTGAGATCTTCTACATTGCCTGCCTGATCCTTGCTGCGGTATCCGAACACATAAGTTCCGTCACCGAAAGCTGGAATGGAGCCTGTGTAAACGATCCATTCACCTTTATTCACTTTGTATTCCGTTGTTACGGTTCCTCCGTAAACACTGGCACTTACGGATAAGCTTGCAGTCACATCCGTCGTGTACCAGCTGTTCCTGCCGTTAGGCGCAGCCGGACTTAATGTTGCGGTGGTAACAGGAGCTATCTTATAAATGTTGCTTACCGTAATGCTACTTACATTTGATACATTTCCCACTGCATCAGTTCCTCTTGCATACACGGTGTCATTGTCGGAAACATCTACCGGTTCAGTGTACGCTGTCCACGCGCCGCTTGCTCCCACTTTATATTCCATCAACGAAGCGTCCGCTGGGTAACTGATCATTACGGTGACGCTTTGGTTGGTCGGCGTTGTTTTATCTACTGCTAAGGTTGCATCGATAGGTGCTATTCGATCGATATTGCTGATCGTGTAGCTAATCTCATTCGATACATTGCCCGCAGCATCCGTTCCTCTTGCATAAACTGTGCCGTTTTCGGAGACAACCACTGGACCGCCGTATGCTGTCCATGTGCCGCTTGTGCCCAGTTTGTACTCCTTAATCGTTGCGTCTGCTGGAAAGCCGATCGTTACTTTCACATCGTTGTTGGTCGGTACTGTAATATTCGCTGACAACGTTGCATCTTGTGGGGCAACCTTATCGATATTACTAACCGCATAATTGGTTTCATTTGATATGTTGCCCACTGCATCCTTACTTCGGGCATAGACAATACGGTTCATCGTCATGACAATCGGAGCTGTGTACAAGTTCCATGCGCCGTCTGCGTCCAATTTATATTCTCTCACCTGTGCAACATCTGGATAGAGAATTGTAACGCTGACATCGGAGTTGGTCGGGACTGTAATATCGGCAGTAAAGGTTGCATCCGCCGGAGGTTTATAAGCAAAAACTTGCACTTCAGCTAATGACAGATAATTTGTACCTGTCAGCTGAATCTTAACATATCTTCCTTTTGTTCCTGCAGCGTTTACTGTTGTTTGTGGATTGGGATAGGATGTCTGGTGATTTGTCCACACTRCATTTTGACTGGCATTCAAAACTATAATGTTGTAATCATTTAGTCTTTCTGGTACAGCATCTGTTCTATTGAATACATTAATAACTCCAACTGAGTAGTCGGCTCCCAAATCAACCATCCACCATGCTTGAGCTTGGATATTTGTATGGGAAACTTTAAATTTAGCGTTATTTCCATCAACTATTCCGTCTACTGCCAAATTAGCACCTTGTCCGGATAACGTGGAACTTTGTGTAGCGGCTTTATGGTAAGCTAAATTACCAGTAACTGTTACCGTAAAATTTCCTATAACTCTGTTTCCTGCTGCATCTGTAGCACTGCAATTAACAGTAGTGGTACCGAGAGGGAATGATGATCCCGATACAGGACTACAAAAAACTTGCACAGGGTTACCATTTACATCTTTTGCAGTTGGATTGTAATTTACAGGTACCATTGTAGCACCGTTAGAATCAACTGTTATGTTAGGTGCTGTAATACTAGGTTGAAGCGGGTTAAAAGCAAAAACTTGCACTTCAGCTAATCCCAGATAATTTGTACCCGTCAGCTGAATCTTAACATATCTTCCTTTTGTTCCTGCAGCGTTTACTGTTGTTTGTGGATTGGGATAGGATGTCTGGTGATTTGTCCACACTGCATTTTGACTGGCATCCAAAACTATAATGTTGTAATCGTTTAGTCTTTCTGGTACAGCATCTGTTCTATTGAATACATTTATATCTCCAATTGAGTAGTCGGCTCCCAAATCAACCATCCACCATGCTTGAGCTTCTGAATTTGTATGGGAAATTGGAAATGTAGCGTTATTTCCATCAACTATTCCATCTACTGCCAAATTAGCACCCGATCCTGAAAACGTGGAACTTTGTGTAGCGGCTTTATTGTAAGCTAAGTTTGATCCAGTGAATACTTCTACTTCGGCAAGTGCAAGACTGCCCGGATTATTCAACTGAATCTTAACATATTTTCCATTTGCCCCCATCGCATCTACAGACGTTTTCGGGTCTGGATATGTGGTTTGGTTGTTTGACCAAACTACATTTTGATTTGCATCTAAAACGGATATCTTGTAATCGCTTAAACCAGCCTTATTAGCGTCTGTTCTATTGTATACATTAATAGCACCAACACTATATAAACCGCCCAAATCAACCATCCACCACGCTGGTGAATCAGAATTAGTCTGAGAAATCTGATTAAGAGTGCCATTTCCGTCTGTGTTACCATCTACTGCAATATTTGCGGTTGAACTACCCATTGTTGAACTTTGTGTAGCCATTTTTCCTAAAGCAAGGTTATCTTTAAAATCGAAATTTGGTGTCGGTCCATCACCACCATCGACTCCTGCATTATGCATGATACTTAGTGCGTTTGAATTCCAAGCGTTGCCGACGACTGCAAAATTTGCCTTTACAGCGTTTGTTCCGCCCGTCTTGAATGTAACCATGCCGTCAGAATAATAGTTGAGATACGCAATGTTGTCATGGGCATTATAGTATGCCGGCGAATTGACGGAATTGGTATAATACCATCTGTTTGTGCCTGGAATAGCATTGCTTATCACATTGTTAGTATCAATAAATCCAGAAGAACCGTTATCTCTGTAAAGATAGCCATAATCAGCCAAGTCTGCATACAAGTAATTGTTGAATACCTTAGAACCCGGCTGGCTGCCAAGTGTATAAATTGCACCGCCATCATGCAACTTATTCATTATATTATAAATAAGGTTACTGCTAATGATATTATCCTTAGCTTGTGATGTACCATAAGTATCTGCAAAACCCCAACCGAATCCCATAGAAATGCCAGTGTATGGCAGGTCGTACAGTGTATTATGTGTAATCAATGTGCCCTGAGTATAGCCTATAAAAATAGCTGCATTAGCTAAATATTCAGCGCCGACTCTAGTCATTGTGTTATTTGATATTTTATTGTCCTTTACATAAACTCTTGGGTCTGTAGGATGATGATCGATGTCTGTACTAACACCACCGATGTTCATACCATTACCAGAAATATCGCTGAAATTGTTATGGTCGATTAGGTTATTCTGGCTGCCATAATCGAAATTTAAGCCTACACTTCCCATGTGTGTAAAATTACAATTTTGTATTACAAAGTTTTTCGCTGTGCTGAATGTTACACCGGCAGGTACAACCCATGTTGCTTTATCCCAACTGTTTGGGCCACGTTTTAATACACCAGTTTGAAGATCAGCGTATCCATCGTTGCTAGCAGCGCCAAACCAAGTATCGTAAGAGAAAGTTAATCCGTCAAACTGTATATTGTGGATTGGGTTATCTAATGTTCCAATACCGCTAACTAATTTTTCAAGTGAAGCTGCAATGAAAGTGGATGTTGTCATGCTTTCGCCGGCACGAGGAATATAATAAATTTTTCCTTCTGATCTGCTAAGATACCATTCTCCTGCTGTATCTAACAATTCATATGCATTATCAATGTAAGTCGGATTAGAATTGGGTGTAAAATGATTATGAGTGTTGCTCCATGCAGGGCTTTTCATCGTTACATTTAGTCCAGTTATTGATTCCACAGGTGTTCTCGTACCATTAGGACCATTTTGGTGCGAAAATTCTATGTCTTGAGGATTCCGCCAAGTTGCCATAGTGGAATAGAGACCAGTCGCCGGCAATGTAAAACCTGTACCTGTTTTCGTAAATCCAGTAAGTGCGCCAACACTTCTTGCACGAGGCGCTCTAACGCCATCAACATAAAATTGACGAGCATTAAAGGATGTGCCGACATTTGCCACATATATATTTTTGGCTGCGTCAGACAATGTCCAACCTGTTACCGGAGTTCCGCCGCTAATAATCGGAGTTTCACCGTTATATGCTTTGTAAATGACATTATAGCCATTTGTTCCGGAATCTGTTTGATCTAATAGTAGCGTATTGGTTAAGGAATACGTTCCTCCGCGTAAATAAACGATAATATCGCCAGTCATACTCCCATTTATTGTCCTTACTGTATCTCTTGCTTTGGCAAGTGTCGCAAACGGTTCGCTTATTGTCCCTGCGTTGGAATCACTTCCTGACGGTGAAACATAATATGTCGCTTGTGTCGCAGCATATGCGTGATTGAATCCAATGGCAGTTGACGTGAAAAGGGAAATAATCAAAGTCATACAAGTTATCATTGCTGTAACTTTTTTTGATATATTCGAATGGTTTTTTTCCATGCATAATCCTCCCAATTTCAATTAAATGTGATCCAACTCTAATCTTACAACTTTATCGTAATTGGCTACACAATCCCTCCCTTCAAAGAGGATGCGCTTACATTTTTTCGGAAATGAGATTAGTAGATCTCAAATCTAAATTAATCTGATAGAAAAAAAGGGCTGTCTATTGCATTGTAAACAGCCACCTTTCAATTCATTGTAGTTTCATGGAGTCAAATGTTAATACCAAAGGCTCTTTCACTTGGACGAGCAATTGCTTTCTTTGGTTAAACACAACTAACTCTATTATCTGATCAGCTTTAGTTGAACAGAGTGTAACTTGTACGATCTTATTTGTCTGATCCCACTTTAGTGAAACTTCAATTCCGCCATGAGCAAGCATCGGTCCTGCTTCACCGCGAATCCATTTTTCAGGCAATGCAGGAAGAACGCGAATTTTCCCAGGCGATGAGATCATCAGCATATCCTGAACGACTGCGCTCCAACCCATATTGGCATCAATCTGAAATGGCGTCCAAGGCAAGTCGATTGTCATGCCCATTCCACGCCAATCACTACAGAGAGCGAAGAAATTACTAAGTACAGATGAGCGACACAGCTTCTCAAAGCATTCCAGGGCTCGATCCCCATCGCCTATTCGAGCGTAGCTGTTGGCTGTATGCATAAACGACCAACCGCATTGCTCCCTTAGGTTCGCTTCGTTGGAACGATTGTTGACAGCTGCAACAAAAGCATTATAGATTTCAGGTGAGCTGTCTGGATCGATTTCCGAACCCGGGAATATTGGATAAACGTGAGATAAATGGCGGTGGAAATCATTGTCAGTGAAATGGGGGTGCATCCATTCGCGAACGGCTCCGTCCTGATTCACTTGATAGGGTGGGATCTTCTCTAGCATGGCTTTCCATTTTCCAACCTCATTCTCATACATGCTAACCTTGGAAGCTACGGATATTAAATTCGAGAGCACTTCTTTGGCAATGGCAAAGTCCATCGTCGCATTGATCGTCGTTTCCATGACATCGACAGCTTCAAGATCGTAGAGAATATTTTCTTTGGCATAATTGCCTGGCGTATTTTCCGGAGATACTGATGGGCTAATCACATAATAGCCATCAGCACCGACCGTCAAATAATCCTCATAAAATAGAGCCGTCTCATAGAGAAATGGTAATGCCCGCTCACGGAGAAAGGCTTCGTTCAAGGTATATTCATAATACTTGGCATAAAATTGCCCCACCCACCCAGCCCCTGAAATCCAATGGACAATGTGTGGATAGATGATCTTTAACAGCCCTGATTCCGGCGTCATCGGAGCTGGAACGAAGATGCCTCTACAGCCATAGAGTTGTTTGGCATTTGTTCTGAAGTCCTCAAGTTTACTATCCATATAATCGAACACGGCAAGCAGCAACTCAGGCATATTGCCGCTCAAAGCTTGCCAGTAAATCATCTGTAAATTTTCGTTCGCCATGTGAAATGCCCATAATGCCTTATACTCACCACACCAAAGTCCGTAAAGATGACACGGCTCTCCACCTTTACGCGTACTGGACACGAGTAAGTACCGACCAAAGGACCACATTTTTTCCGTTAAGGCCAACGACGTAATTCCTCTATAAGCTTCCATCAGATATTCTTCATTAAACCGATCATGATCATCAGCATGCAGGTCAAACTTCATTGCATGAAATAGCCTCTGATGCTCCCTAATATGACTTTCGAGCAGACTGTTATAGTCCTTAGCCTGGGCTTCTAAATCAAATATAAGTTGCTGCCACTGCAGCATTCGTTCACCTGCGGCAAAACATTTAATCGTTATCAAGACTCGATCTGCATTCGAGATCTGAAGGGCACCATCTATGCCAGACATGCTTCCACCATCGATTGTAACTTTTGCCACCGCGCCAAAATCCAGACCGTTATCATTGCGAGCTGCATAAAGCAGGAAATTCGCTTTTACGATGGATTCCATTTCCTCGGCCAGTGCAAGTACATCATCATCTACAGGCTTAACACCGCCAAATTCATCATGCAACCCGATACTTACATGGCAAGAGATGCTCCCTGGCTTAGAGCTTCGAATCTCATAGACAATCGCATCGTCAGAACGGGAAACAAACAACACCCTGTCATATCGAATATCTCCATCTAGCCAAGAAACCGTCACTTCACCTGTGTTCATATTCAGCGTTCTGCTATAATCCTGAAAGGCATGCTTGCCTTGCATACGAATATTCAAATTCCCTAATGGCAACGGGAAGGTGTGTTCCGCATGGTAACCTGCCGCAGCCAGAGCATCAGGAAGGACCCGATCGGCTTCTCTGGCTTTTTCTTGTTGCAGCAGTTCACGAACAAACGGTAAATGTCCACTAACATTAGGGAGATCAGGCGTAATTCCATGCCACCAAAGTTCCGCGTGATTGATGAGTACCGTCTCTTTATGCACGCCGCCATATACCGCTGCTCCGATAACTCCGTTACCAGAAGGGAGGGCTTCCCGCCACTTCGCCCCCCACCATGATGTCGGATACATCAGTTTCATTTCGTTTCTAGACATGCAATCTACTCCTTGCTTTCTTGCAAACCTACTGCTCTATCCTTCGAGAATCACATGGACATGCAGCATTTGTTTCGCATCAAGCTTAATTTCCAACTTGTCGTTTCGAATATGCTTTAGTTCCATTTGGATTTCTTCCAAAGCATTGGTTTGATAGGCAGCGATAATCTTTTTGTTCGGAAATTGCAGCCCTGCCTCCACTTGTCGATCCGTACAATTACTTAGACGAACCAGGATTCCAAATCCTTCCTCAACCGGTTTAACATCAAAGATCTGAACGCCATCACCGGTGACCTGAATGAATTGTTCAGATTCCTCTTGCTTACAATGAATAACCGGATAGGAGAGAATAGGGGATACGGCTTTAACTGCAGAATCCATCGCACTTGCTGGATCGAAGGATTGAAACGTATTCAGGTAATAGACGAAAGAATTAAACCCAGGTTGACGTGCTCTGAAATTCGTTTCCCAGTAATTGTTCATCGGCCAAGCTAATAAAAGCGGATTTGCTTGCTTATCAATCGTTTTTTGCTCTTTGCCGAAGTTAAAGCCCCCCACTTGCACAAGCGGTGCATCTTGGCAAATCAACGCTACCCCATGCTGACCATCGTAGACGGATACACTTTTATCTACCGTAACATAATCTCTGCATACTCCCGGCAGCTGCTCGGCATCAAGTTCGGCCCATTGACCAGCCGTATCATAATGGCAGCGCCATTCTTGCAGGTTCAAAGGAATAGCAAAGTAAGTGCCTTCCGGCGTCGTAATATCCTGCTTATAGAAAGAAGCCTTCATTTCAATATCCGCACGATAACTGAAAAAAGTAAACCTTTGCTCCAGATTGTCTACACCTGGCGCATCCCATAGCAAAATCAAAGTCGCGCTGTATGTACTTCGTTCTACCTTACATGACTTCAGACCTGTATAGGTTAGACGCTTAGCCTTCCATTCGTGATTCCAGCAGCTGATGCTATCATTTGCTTTTTCAACGTCTCTTGGAAAGAAGGTTCTGCGATGATTCGGATGATAGAGCGTGTCAATCGTTTCTTGCACGTATTGAAACAAACTATAGGGACTGCTTTGATCAAGAACTTCCCAGTCCTGCCGCTTATCAACTAAACTGAGGATTCGACCYGTYGYYGGATCAAAKRRACATCTGTGGAAAGGCGTCTCAATCCGTCCTTCCTCGATCATGATAAGGCCATTAACAAGCTGATTCGGACTAAAAGGTTCCACATACTCCTTGATATTGCCTACGCTTGCTTCAATATCCTTCGAATGCTCCATAATTTGCAAGGAGTTCAAAGGTATCTTCTTCCAACTGAACGGAGGCAACTCAACCGTTCCATAGCTGACTTCCGAGTGATTTTTATCATAGTTCATCAGCACTTCACGCGTTCTTATATCGTAAAGATGCCTTCCTTTCTGCAGGTAACTAGCCGGAATTTTAAGATCATGCATAATGGAAGCGGAAGAAGGATTGAGTAATAAAATACCTTCAGGCTCTTGCGATTGTCGGGGATTGCCGGCCCACTCTTCTAATTGCGTCCCTAATAACTGACCCGTTAAGCTATTGCCCAAATAAGCATAATGCGCTTTATGTGCCCATTGAATATCTGTATTCAGATCATCGGGTTCAGCAATGGAAGTCCATACCCCGAATGTGTGCTCATCGTATAATTGAATTTGCTCCCACGCTTGTTTTTTAACTTTTTGATACGAGATATCGCCCTTGCTGCCAAATGATTCTAGAAGCTCGACCGCTTTCATACCTTGCTTGGTTCTACGATTCAATTTCGTTTCTTTGGCTGCGCTTGCTGAACCAAAGTTCCAATAATCCGTCCAGTCTCCCGTGTGCGTCTGAAATTGATCTTCATGTTTCTTCACTTTGGCATATAATTGCTCTGGCGTGACAAACGAAATCGTAAACTCCCGTTGTTCTTCGTTCCAGGTTTTAAGTAATTGTGCCAACTCTCGATCCGGTGAATTGTTATCGAAAGCAGGTACATTCGTCGACGTCAAATAAATAAAGTCAAACGGATACTCTGGATTTGCGTCGATTTTTTCTAAATACTTAGCTAAGCCATCCGCAATTTTATTCGTGGTGCTGCCATCATATAGATTAGTAATTTGACCAAATAGCGAATAATGCTCGCCATTAAAGGTAAGCAGCTTTCTGCCATCTGGTGCTTGCCAATGGAAAGCGTCTGGGCGCGTTAATGGAACGCCTCCCATATGGATATTAATACCTGTGATATAAAACTCCACACCCGCATCCAGCAATAATTGACTGTACGACCATGGCACTCCGTTAATATCATGATTGATAGCGCACTTGATCTCGTAGCCGAACTGAGTTCTTATTTGTTTGACGGGATATAACATTCTAGCCAACTGCYCTGCGGTACAAAGTGGAGTCGAATGAAAATAAGTGGCGGACAAGCTCAATTGTCCGTTATGTAAAAAATGAGTAAAGCGTTGAAGCTGCTGCTCAGTTGCCGTTTCAAGCCAAAGCAAAACAGGATACGTAGCTTCGCATGTCCAACGAAATTTATTTAGATCAGACCAATGTTCCGTTAATTCACATAATTCTAACGCTTGATCAATATATTCTTTCTGTTTCTCCAATAAGATGGGCTGTGCATGGGTATAACCAACATCCAAGTGACTATGGTGTAAAACTAAAACCTCTTTAATTTTAGACATAGATAATCTCCTATTCTTTTCCATAATAAAAGGTAGCTTCATCCTTACACGAAGCTACCTATTAACAATTTTATTTAACAATATATTCTTGCACGGCAACCTTAGCTTTCTCATATTCAGCTTTATACCATGCGTTTGCTGTATCAAGACCTAGACGTTTCAGCTCTGCAATTTGTGCTTTTACATTTTCACTGTACTCAGCATCTGTTTTACTCATCACGATCTTAGGAAGACCCTTAGTTAAAGAATTAGTGATCGCAGTGTTGATTCGTGCAATATCATCTGGAGGGATAGGAATCGCACCTTGTGCAACTGGATTAGCATAGTATACGCCTTCTTTACCAACAGCCTTCTCATACGCTTCGCCTGGGTAGCTGCCCCCGAAATGCTTCGCATATTCTTGTTGTCCTGGAGTCATAAGTGCTGCCATAGCAGCTGTTGTGTTCGAAAGATTAATTGGTGCACCATCTTCTGGATTAACAATTGTTGAATCAATCAGCATCAAAGATGCATAAACCGTATTCAGACCAAAACCATTTTTCTTCACAAAATCTGGATCTGATTTCATTTGAGCAACGACTTCAGGCTTCATCTCTGGCTTACCGTTAACCAAATCCCAATGTTGACCCTTCACGCCAGAAACAGTCAAACGGCTTCCTTCATAGCTTGCAAAATAATTCAATAGATCCATCGCGCGATCTGGGTGTTTAGATGTTGCTGCAATACCATACCCAGTMCCTACGTAACCCAAGTTTGATCCATACCCCTTTAAGGTTGTTGGGAATGCACCTGGAATTAATACCATAGATGCTGATGGATTAACCTTTTGCAAGGCAGCATTGATCTCTGCATTAAACCAGCCTTGTGTCCATGACATGACTTGACCGTTCATGATCTTAGCCTTTAAACCGTCAGCCTTCTGTGTAAAGCTCTCAGGATCAAGCAACCCCATTTGGTAAGCTTTGTTATAAAATTTAACTGAAGTACCAAAGAATGGAGCATTCTCATCCGCATATTGATCCACAAGGACTCCATCATTTCCTGCTAGGAGACCGGCACCAACAGGCCATTTTGCACTATTATTAGTTGGTAATGCATTATATTCCCATAAAGCGAAATCGCTAGCAAGCCCAATTCCGTATGTTTTCTTTCCATCTGCTGTCTGCGGATGTTTCTTCACCATATCCGCAAGCAAATTCAGATAATCATTCGTATTCTTCACTACTGGTAATCCAAGCTCTTTATAGTAGTCCCATCTTGTCAATCCGCCATAAATGTGTTCAAGAGGAGCTGGGGCGTTAGCCAGTGCGCTATTACTAGGTGCAGTATGACCAGGAATCACATAAAGCTTACCATCAGAATTCGTGAATTTCTTGGAATACTCAAGCGCCTTGGCAAGATTAGTTGTGAGATTCTTACCATTCGTCTTAACCAAGTCATCCAATGGCAACAACAGCTTGGCATTCATCAACTGCACTTTATTCRCATCTTCTACCCAAACAAGATCAGGAACATCTCCGCTGGTAATCTGTACGAGTTGTTTGGTTTTATCAGCAACAACCCATTTAATTGTAATATTGAGCTTCTTCTTAATCTCTTCGATAATTGCATCCGAAGGCTCCATCGGCCCTCCACTCCAAATCGTCAGCGTAACAGCTTCCTTCGGTGCTTGGGATGGCGTTGTTGATGCTGCACCCGCTGCTGGGGTTGTAGAGGCTACCGGCGGATCTGCTTTACTACATGCTGTTAATGAGAGTGCGACCACCATTGTCATGGCTAATGTACTTGTAACCACTTTCTTGTTAATCATTTTTCTAGTCCTCCCTTATCATGTATAAATCTATATTAAAGCAGATTAGTAAGATCTGCACTTAACCTTTTATAGCGCCTACCATCAGACCTTTAACAAAAAATCTTTGAAAAAAAGGATAGACGAACAAGATAGGTAATATTGTGACAAGTGTAATGGTCATTTTTATAGCTTCTGGCGTGGTCTTTCGCGCAGCTAATCCATCAACTCCAGCATTTTTGCGGAGCGCTTGGGCAAGARCATCCGCTTGGCTCAAATAGTTATAAAGCGTATATTGCGCTGTATATAGCCGTGTGTCGTTTATAAAAAGCAGACTGTCAATCCAGCTATTCCAATGATTAACTGCAGAGAAAATCGCAATTGTAGCCATGATTGGCAAAGACAATGGGAGAACTACTCGAAAGAACATACCCAGATAACCGGCACCATCAATCATTGCCGCCTCCTCAATAGCGGGAGGCAGTTGTTCAATAAATGTCTTGATCAGGACAATGAAGAAGCCCGTAACAGCTGCTGGAAGTATATAGACTAGAAAATTATCTTTTAAACCCAGACTCGCATAAGTAAGATAAATGGCAACCAGTCCGGCATTTAAATACATCGAAGCAATAACTAATCGATAAACAATGACACGAAACAACATTTCTTTCTTGGACAGTAAATAGGCAAATAATGAAGAACAGAAAAGCGTAAGCACAGTACCTGAGACTGTCCGAAGGACAGATATCCATATGGAATGGAGCAAGTTATCCAGCTGGAACACTTTCACATAAGTGGCCAATGTAAGCCCTTTCGGAAATAGATATACACCTTTGGCTGCCTCTGTAGGATCACTAATCGAGTAAATAAACACATAATAAAAAGGGTAGAAGCAAACGAAACATATCAGGAACAATAAAAAGTAATTTGTCATATTAAAAAGATTAAATCTTTTTTTAACCATATAGACCCTCCTGAATATCGTCGGTGGTGCAACTTAGAACATAGATGTGCCTCGTATTTTCTTCGCTGCGTAATTAGCTGTGAAGACTAAGATAATACCAATAATGGATTTCAGCATCCCAATTAGAACCGAGAAAGATAAGTCATTTAAAGTAAATCCGATTCTGTAAACAAAATAGTCAAGGACCTCAATTTTATTAGCCACTAGGGGATTGTAAAAGACTAAATATTGATCCAATCCGTTGTTTAGCAGGTTCCCAATATTGAGCAAGAAGAGAACAAAATAAGTCTCGGTAATACCTGGAATCGTAATATGCCAGATACTAGACAATCTTCCGGCACCATCTACTCTAGCTGCTTCATACTGCTCTTGGTCAATCCCTGCGATTGCAGCCAAGTAAATAATTGCACTATAACCCATGCCTTTCCACATGGTTAACAAGGATTGAAAATACCAGGTTGCTTCTAAGTTCCCAAGAATATTAATCGGTTCATTAATCAAATGAAGCTGCTTTAATGCAAAATTAACGACGCCATCCATCGAAAATATTCCCCACATCACACCAAATATGATTACCCAGCTAATGAAGTTTGGAAATGTAGAGATGGATTGAACTAGCTTATTAAATTTAGCATTCTTTGCCTCTGACAACATAATGGCAAATATTACTGGAATCGGCGACAACAAGATTCCCAATCCACTAATTGCAAACGTATTCTTAAGCGCGTTTATGATATCTTCCTTATAATAAATTGCCACATGAATGTATTTCATCCCTACGAAAGGACTATCTAACATATTCTGAAATACACTCTTGTTAAACACGGGTCTATAATCGATAAACCCGAAATACCATCCGAACAATGGAAGATAGTTAAATATGATTAGTAGTAGGATAAATGGTACTGACAACAGGAACAGGTACAACCCATTGCTGATCTTTCCATTTTTATATAGAATTGTTTGTTTTGATTTCATTCAATACGCCTGCCTTCACTAATTTGACTGTATATAGATCATATAATTAATTGTCGAATGTTAAAATGATCATTCTCAAGATATGTTTAACTTTAATACTGACTTTCCAACTTAAGAATCCATCCTTTCGAATGTACTTGTACTTTTTTACGAATTATTGATGTTTATTACGATATCTCGTCAGAAAGGGACAAGAAACAACCCCATCCGCAATCATGAAGTGCACCCCTTATAATGAACATTGGAAAAACCCCCTGGGTAAACCGATGAATTATAAGGGGTGCATTTTTTATGGCGATCAAAGGACAAACGTTTAAGCATTATCCAGAATCCATCAAGACAGAGGCCATTCGGTTACATATGGTGGAGGGATGGAGCTACAGAGAGATCACAGAACATTTGGATATACATGACAAGGGTCGGGTCAAGAAGTGGATGAGGAAGTACCGCGAGTGCGGTGAAGAAAGTTTCAAGGACAAGCGTGGAGTACCGTTTCGGACAGAGACAGAGCAGGAGCGCCTGATTCGACAGTTGCAGCTAGAGGTAGATGTGCTAAAAAAGTGGTTACAAATCTTGAATCGGGAGGTGCGCAAAAGAGATACTACGTCGTTGATGAACTAAAGGAAGAGCAAAGTGTAAAGGGCCTATGCTCTTACTTGGGAATAAGGGATGCCAGTACACGTCTCATGCCTACCACGACATGCTGCCAAAGGTTGGCGCCCGAATCAGCATGTCACGCCGAGGAAATTGTTATGACAACGCCTCAATCGAAAGCTTCTTCTCTCATCTAAAAGTGGAAGCTCTCTATCCCTATGATATCCGAACCATTGAACAAGCACAAAGGCGAATTGAAGAATTTATTCAATTTTATAACGAGGAAAGAGCACAGAGAAAACTAAATAAGCTGACGCCGGTTGAGTACCGACGCCAGCTTGCTGCCTAGGGCTTTTTTCAGTGTCCATTAAATGGGGTCTTGACCAATCAAGCGAATAGGGTTGCCTTTTTCATATATGGTATTCAAACTTTTCGTTCATTTCCGCAGGGGCAGCCCTGTTGTCCTGAGGACAAAAGGAAGACAGAAGGACATCGGTAACCTCAGTTGCGACTTTAAAAGTGTACGACTTAAAGGAATCAACGGAAATTCGGGCCGCACTTGACGGAATCGAAAGCGGAGAGGCTTTCGATTCCGTTGGACAACCTGCTGCGTAAATTCGCAGAGACGTTGAAGGCAGAACCTTTTCCTTAACAGAGATTTTTGGAATTGGATTCCAGTTTCACACCGAAATCGTTCAGGCCAGCGGAAATGCGAGGTTATTGACTCTCGGCTTGACTTCAACAAATCCCTCTTGTGTTAAGCGGTTAATGGCGTCTTTCAAGTCTGCGAAGTCTCGATTCAAGATCATCTTTTTGAGCAGCAAATAGTCTTTTTCCGACAAGTCCCTATATCGGAAGGCGATTAGTGCCGGTCTTGCGTAGGAGCTATCCCTCCGTCATTTGGAATGACAAATGGGACAACTCCCGGCAAGAAGTTCTATTGGTTGGTCTCCATACATGTTGATTTCCTTCAGACTCTCGTGTGATTTATTACTGTGCTGCCAGGGCAGCAATTTCGCTGCCGCTCAGCGCTCTGACATATACTCTAACATCATCAATGCTGCCGTTCCAATAACCGGCGACCGAGGATGCTGGTCCCGTTCCCGCATCATTGGGTTTAACCCCGATGCCTAGTGGATTAAAGGATGTTTTTAATGTGCCGTTATACGCCACGCTCGCAGCCTGAAGGCCATTCTTATACAGCCTGATGAATGATCCGTCAGCGACAACGGCTACATGAACCCATTGCCCGGTCGGAAAAGCACCGCTATCGCTAGCCTGCACGACCGTTCCATTCGCCTGAGTCACATAGACACCCAGTTTTCCATCGCCATTTCCCAATCCAAGATGGATTTGGCCGCTTGAGGATTCACCCCAGTTTTTCAGGATGGTACCCCAAGTTGTATTGGCATTCGCATAGACCCATGCCGTATACGTCGCCTTCGTAGACGGCTTCGCATAATTACTCACTAACGCATAGTTATTGGTGCCGTTAAGGCTAAGCGCATTATAAAGATGTCCGGTTGCCCATGTCGCTCCGCTCACGGTCGCCGAAGCTCCTCCCACGGAATCGGATGCCGCCGTTCCGCTTGTTTCGTCAAACTTCTAGTTGTTCTGCAAGATGTCGCTATACAATTCGAGCTCGTAAATTCTTGCCACATCATTGTTGTTAAGCGATGGTTTCGTGATGTACAGTCTTACGTATCTTGCATTAAACGGCGTTACTTCCCGATCCGTTATCGTATACATGTTGTAATCGACCTGGTCCACATCGGTCCAATTCGTACCGTCGCTGCTTGCTTGCAGTTTAAAATAATTGGTATTTAGACTTGTGGCCTCGCCTGCAACAGCTGCGTTTTTAACCACATACCTGCTAATGTTATACGTTTGTCCCAGATCGACAATAGCCCACTTGTCGCCTGTCGTTGCATCGCACCACTTGTCGTTATTGATATCACTCCACTTGCCATCAACCAACTTGGAAGGCATAGTGCTGGCATTAAAGTAACCACTGGCCATAACGGACTTATTTAGCGCAACGTTAACTCTCGTATCCGCACCTACAGCCGAATTTCTTCCGTATACATCGAACGAGTAAATTCTTGCGACATCGTTCGTTGTTTGCGTAGGTTTCGTAATGTACAGTCTTATATATCTTGCTGCAACTTCAGCAAAATCCCTCGTCACGGTCATCGTGGTATTTCCCGATACATTATCTACATCGGTCCAAGTAGTTCCGTCTGCGCTAACTTGGAACTTCCAGTCTCTCGTATTTAGACTTGCACTCTCTCCTCCCCATTCCGCATTTTTGAGAGTATATTTACTTAAATAATAGGTTTGTCCAAGATCCAGATGCAGCCACTTGTCGCCTGGAGTAACGTCACACCATTTATGGAACCATTCCTCGTCATTCGCATATTTAGGGGCTTGATCCGCTTGATTATAACCGCTTGCGGTCGCTAAAGTTTGGGATGACACATTCGCCAGCACTGGCTTGAACGCATATTGATTCAAATCAATATCCACCCATCGKGATCTGTAAATTTCGTTGGTCAGAAGACCCGATCCGTTATTCACATTGTATGTCACAAGCAAATGCCCTGCTGGAGAAAGATGAGGATGTGCTTTGGCATTATAAATTACAGTTTTTCCGCCATAGATTCCAGGCTCGGGTCCATCGAAAAATGCCACACCCGGACTGAATGGACCCATGGGGCTGTCCGCGATACTATACTCTAAAGTAGAGGACATGCCCCCCCTCGTATAGACCGCCATATATTTACCATTATAAATTCCGCTGTTGATCGGAGTGACGCTGAACTCATTTGAGATATGCATAGGACCTAATATAGCGTTTGTATTGTTCGTATCCGCTGCACTATGGGACCAATCTGAGCCTGTCCAAAATTCCCATTTTGTAAAATCTTCGATATATTCCGGCAGCACCCTTGAAACGACTAGGTTGCTATTAAAGTCATCGGAAAATCTGAATCCATACATATACAGATAACCATCAGGATTCGGCGCTCCAGCTCCTGTTGTATTGTCCATAATGCCCGCGCCGAACGCCACAGTAAATCCGTTGTTTGTATTTACGAGAGGGGTATTCGTGACAATAGTATAATTATTCAGATCAAGAGATCCATTTACAATCGGGATTTTTATCATATCTTCACGATTGATACGCCAGAAGCTATCGACCAAATAACCGAATACATATACGAAATTTCCTACCCTGACACCGTCCATCAGCCAATAATTTGAACCGAACACATTCGCAGTTGTCATATCTCCATGGCTGCCATAAATAAAATTCATATTTGCTGGATTTGGTGTACTCCCGGTAAAAGTGGAGAGCGAGTGGTTAATCATCGGACCGCTCTTGTTGAGCGTCGCATCATCTACAGTTCCGATAAAGGTATCCGAGTAAAGCCAGAGCGTCTTTGATGTCGCCGTAGCACTCCCAATAGCATCATTGCCGTCCAGTGGTATGGAATAAATGCCGTCACTGTTGATCCATCCGCTTCTTCTGTCCCACATTTTTGTCCAATCTGGCGCCAATGTCGCCTTTAGCGGCAATTGCAGTGCTGTTGCGTGCGCTGTCGGGGTAAGGCTGAAGTTAAAAGGGAGATCAGAAAAAATACTTGTTGCCACCATTCATACTCCTCCTCAGGATAAGATTATAAAGATCAGCCTTTAACAGCCCCTGATGAAACTCCCTCCAAAATTTTATCCGCGAAAATGACGAATATGATCAGAATCGGTACGGTTGCCAAAACAGATGCGACAAGCGCTTTATCCATTGATAGCATTAAGTTAGATGTATATTTCATAACCACAAGAGGGATCGTTTTCTTCTCTTGGCTTTGCAAGAAAATAAGCGAAATGAAAAATTGGTTCCAGATTTGAACGGACATGACGATACAGATGCTGAAGATGACCGGGCTCGCGAGGGGAAACATGACACGATAAAACGTTGTCCATTCGGAAGCTCCGTCCAGCACTGCGGATTCATAAATATCTTGCGGCATCTTCTCGAAGAAGACGGTCAACAATAAAACCGGCATGGAAATTCCGGATGCCAATATCAGGATTACGGAAAGCGGAGAATTGATCAGATGCATATCTTTCATCAATATGAATATCGGAAGAATGCCTAGCTGCGCCGGAAACATCAGTCCTAACAGAAAATAAATCCTCATCGTGCCGTTAAACTTGAACCGATACCTGCCCAACGCATAGGCGACCATGGAGGAACACAGAACAATAATCAGCAAAGTCGCAATCAGGATGATCACGCTGTTATAAAAGTAGTGATGAAAATTCTCTTTCGTGAACATCTTGATATAATTGTCAATACCGAGCGAACGCGGGATTCCAAAAGTATTGGTCAACAAATCCGACTTCGTCCGCAGCGAGTTATAGATCATATACAGAAGCAGAAATGCTGTGATGCCGGAATAAAGCCATAGAATCGAGTTCGCAAGTGAATATAATACTTTCTTCTCTGAACGTCCTATCACTTGTTTCACTCCCCTCTGCTTTTATAAGTGATCATGATTTGCAGTAATGATACGATAAAGATTAGCAGAAATAGTACGCAAGCAATCGTAGTTCCAAGTCCCATCGAATTTTCACTCATATTTCCTCCAAGCGGATTGTTGGAGAACCCATATGCGATTCGGAAAAAAAATAGGGCCATAACATCAAGATAGTGATTGGTACCTCCTGAAACACCGCCTAATATATAGTTAAAATCGAAGATCGACATCGCAACGATATAAGTAATCAAAACGAGATTCAAAATCGTGACTTTGATCTGTGGAATGATGATATAAAGTAGCCTTTTCCAATAACCCGCTCCATCGATGTAACTTGCCTCTATGGATTCCTTGGATAGCATTTTCATAGCACCGAGAAACAAAATCATACCGACTCCGAAGCCTGTCCAAGATATCATTGCCCAAACGAAATAGATGCCCAATTCCGGCACGCCAAGCCATGGTTTCGTGTATTGACCCAGACCAACCAATTCTAGAACTTTATTGAAGAGTCCCACATTGCCGTCCAATATCAATAAAAACAGAAAAGCAATAACAGGTGTCGAGATGAACTGCGGAGAGAAGATCGTCACTCTAAAGAACTTAAAGCCTTTGACTTCGGAGTAGATCATATAGGCCGCAACAATTTGCGCAGGAATTAAGATCAAGACGCTTAATCCGAATAGTTTCAAACTGTTCAGAAGTGCATTCGTAAATTGGGATACCAATTCAGAGCTGGTAAACAACTGAACATAATTGGAGAAACCTACGAATTTCTTCGGGCCAATTCCATTCCAGCTAAAGAGGCTGATACTTGCTGCATTGAAAATAGGATAGATAACAAAGAGGGAGTAAAGGATAAATCCCGGTGCGAGAAAGTATAAATACGCTCTATTCCTAAACATTTTTTGCATCGTTTTCTCCTGGCGGGGTTGTATATATTTAAGTCATGTCGATGGTTTGTCGCCATCGACATGACTCTATAACCCTACTATTACTTATTAAGTTCTTTCTTGATCATATCCGATGCCTCAGCTCCCGAGATTTTACCGGAAATTACCTTCGGGAGTACATCGCTGATCAACAAATCTTGCGGCTTTGATTTTTCCGTTGAGGTGCGCGACAACACATGGTAAATCGTTTTTCCCATCTTGTTGAATGCAGAGAACTCCGCTACCGTTTGATCTTTTGGCTTCACGTCCTGGACAACCGGAATGCTCCCGATTGCATCCTCCAAAATTTGGGCGGCTTCCGCGCTGGCGAGAAACTTCACATATTCCGCTGATTCTTTCGGATGTTTGCTGGAGGCCGCAACTGCATACGTTGTAAAGTTGCTCAAGCCCTCGTGAGCCCATTTGACGCCGTTAGGATCCGGAACCGCAAAACGACCAATCGAAAGTCCGGAATCCACATATGTTTTATTGGCCCAGGTTCCATCGATAATCATGCCTGCTTTTCCATTCGTAAATGCCAAGGTAGCCGCACTGCCGTCCATGGATAAATAGTTTTTTCCGAAATACCCTTTTTTCGCAAACGATTCATACGTATCGAAGAGCGAAGTGAATTGGGTGAAATCGATGTCCTTTTTCCCTTGATCTATCTGTTCCATTAAGTTATTTGCAAAGATAGGTGCAAAAGTTTGCACGGCCCAGTAACGATCGAAATCCCCACCTCCTCCAGTTGCAATAGGAGTGACGCCATTACTAAGCAGCGTATCGCAAGCTTTTACGAAATCATCCCAAGTTTTCGGAATTTGCAAGTTATTCTTCGCAAATATGTCTTTGTTGTAATAAACCAGGGAATAATCAGTGAAAGATGGTGGAGAACTATACAGTTTCCCGTCTATGGTTGCATAGTCCACAGCCCCCTTAGGAAACCTGCTAAGATCAATGCCGTATTTGTCGAGCGGAATAATTAGACCGTTCTTGGCCAGCTCGGCCATCTTCGAAGACTTGTTTCCTTGAACGTAGAAGGTGTCCGGCAGCGACCCGGCGGCTGCCGCAACGTTAAGCGAATCTTCCGTTTCGGACCATTGATAGTCGATTTTGATATTCGGGTACTTTGCCATAAAAGCCTTATTGATTTTCTCGAAAGGTGCTTCCACGACAGCTTGATTCGGTTGACTGCCCCAGACCGTCAGAGTCACTTTTTCATCGGACGAAGGCGAAGATGCAGTTGCCGCAGTAGAAGCTGCCGGCAAATTTGAAGCGCTTGCAGAATTGTTCGACTCTTCTTGACCGCAACCAGCGATCAGCATTGCGCCTGCAATTGTTGCAACGAGTACACCATTCCTCTTATTCATCTTTGCTATCCCCTTTTTTTGTGAAATTATATATGATATCAAGAAGCACTATCGTTAATGCATATTGCTTCTTTAAACATATCAAAAATCATAGGTGCTTCAATGTTCCCGCAAGATCCGAATGGAAAGCGATTGCCTGCTCGTTAGATTCGCTTGAAGTTGTCCATTCGACAAGACGTGCTCGCTTTTGTTTTCTTCTAAATTATCTGTTATATAAGCCTTTTCAATGCGATCTCCCGGAATCGAAACGTTAACTAGCGCTGATTCGCTATGTAAGTTGTTTAACCGGATAATCATTCCGTTCCCATCTTCAGCCGGCTTAATATATTGCGTTACGATACCCTGTCCGTCCACTTGAAGAAAAACTCCTTCTGATTCTTCATGACAACGAACCAACGGAAACAATTGTACGGGGTGGGAAGCTTCTAAGCCTCTTACCGTTGCTTGCGTCGGATCGAATTGTGAGAAGGTGGACATCACGTACCTGATTTGGATTCTCCCAGGCTGGCTCGCTCTGTAATTCGTATCCCAAAAATTGCTAAGCGGCCATGCCAACAGAAGCGGATTTTTGTTACGCGGTATCGTTTTGGATTCTTTACCAAAGTTAAAGTCTCCGGCTTGGATAAGCGGCGCATCCGGACAAGCCAACGTTATGCCATGACGATCATCATATATGGAAACGGTCTGATCAACGGTGAACCAATCCTTACATGAGGCCGGAAGCTGCTCGTCATCCAACCGGACGAATGTTCCTGCGCTGTCGAACACAGTTGCCCAGTCACGGTTTAATTGTAGCGGAAAGGCGAAGTAAACAGATTCCGGTTCCCGTACGTCCAACTTGTCGATCGTGGCGCTAAGCTCAATATTGGAACTATGCGTAAACAATGTAATCCGCTGCTCTAAGCGTTCTAGTCCAGGCGCAGTCCATTCGAGTGTCACCGTAACGCCCGAAGCGYGTTTCTCTGTCTTGAATGACAGCAGCTTCTCGGCACCTAATCTGCTAGCTTTCCAATCATTATTCCAACAGCTAACGTTGTTATTGCACAGATCTAAGACGCGATCAAACAATGCTTTACGTTCCGGCTTATTCCGAAGCGCGTCCGTTTTCTCGTACACGAATTGAAAGAACGTCCATTCGCTTGCCTTGTCGATGAGTTGCCAGCCCGTCTCCTTCTCGACCAATTCATGAATTCGTCCGATTTCTCTATCGAAGGTCATCCGATAATAAGGCGTATCAATCTCATCATCCGTAACTTTGATCGCTTCTGACGTGAAGACCGATGAAATAGAAATAGGCTGCGGAATCCGAAGCTTCTTATAACTGAACGGCGGCATCTTGAAGCGTCCATAAGAAGGCGAACTCCAATCGACATCGTCATTGTTTTGATAATAATTGAACCTTGCACCCGATGAGTGCCTGCTCTCTTCAAGGAATGTCTCAGGAATTCGAAGATCGCAAGTCTGCTCGATATGAGTGGGATTCACGAGCAGTATTCCATCCGGTTTATCAGACTGCAGCGGATTGTTCGCCAATTGTTCCAATTCGTGGTTTAACAGATAAGCCGTCAGCGAATTTGCCTGATGGGCATAGCCTGCATTAAGTATCCATTGAGAATGGGTAAATAGAGAGTCCGGTTTCGTAACGGATTCGTTCGCCCCCCACGTATGTTCATCATAGATCTGAATATTTTCCCAGGCTTTTTTATACAGCTTTCTGTTCTTAGCCTTTTTTTTCGTATTGAATGCGGAGAGGAATTCCGCCGTCTTCATGCTTACTTTCGTTCTTCGATTCAATCTTGTTTCCACCGCCGAGCTGGCAGCTCCAAAATTCCAGTAATCCGTCCAATCCCCCTTAACAGTCAGGATCGTTTCGTCGGACTGTTCTCTCAGCTTGTCGAGCAACATATTCGGCGTAATCAATCTGATCTTCTGCTCGCGGCCTTCGCTATTCCACTTTTGTACCATGGCAAGCAACTCTTGATCCGGCTGCGTATTATCGTACATTGGCACGTTCGTTGCCGATAAGTAGATAAAGTCGTAAGGATAGCCTTCTCTTTCAATTCTCTCAATGTATTGGTTTAAGCCMTCTTCCATGAGAACYGTGCTTTTTTCTTCCAAACGGCAAAATTGCGTAAACAGCGAGTAATGCTCTCCGTTAAAAGTCAAAAGTTCTCTTCCGTCCGGGGCTATCCACTTATACGCTCTTGGCCGCAGCAAAGGAAGACCTCCGAAGTGAATGTTGATCCCAGTCGTATACAGTTCGATTCCTGCATCCAACAAAGCTTGCGCCATCGTCCAAGGTTGTCCAGTAATATCATGGTTAATAGCCGTTCGAATCGGAGCATCGAAACGATCACGAAGTTCTTTGGTCGCATACAACAATCGGGATAGTTGTTCCGCATTGCATAATGGGGAGGTATGCATGCTTAATGCGGTTATGCAGATTTGTCCGTTTGCGATAAAGTGTTTAAACTTCTCGATCCGATGCTCTTCCGCCGTTTCCAGCCAATTCATGACAGGAGCGGTTGCTTCGCAAGTCCAGTAGAATCGATTTTCTTCTGCTTCTAGTTCCGTCTTCTCGCAAAGCTCAATCGCTTGATCGATATAGTCGTTGTGCAGCTCCCACAACATAGGCTGAGTATGTGTGTAGCCAACATCTAGGTGACTATGGTGATAAACTAATATTTCTTTAATTTTCGACATCATTAGCCTCCATTTATTCTCTGTAGGTCTTGTTATGTGGCAATTAGAATTGTATATTAAAAGTGCTTACTTGTATTTAGCTTACTTTCCTATATTTATCCTAAAATCCGATTTCAATAAAACCCAGATTCCCAAAAATCCTTGAAATTGCAGGAGGAAACATGGATACTGCGCATATAAACTTATCATACAGTCCCTTCTTTCGTTTTTTCTCATATGTGCAACACGAAGGCTATGACGTATTGGGACCCCGGACTTGTTATGTCCCTTCCTTCTACTTGGTCACCAATGGATTGGGCCAGCTGCATTTAGGCGACAAAATTTACAACTTAATTCCCGGAGTCCAGCTCTATATTGAGGCGGGAAAATCCCATACTTGGGTATCCGACGCGAACGAGCCACTTCAATTCAATACCTTCTTTTTCGAGTGGAAATACCAGGAACAATCGTCTTTTAAAGTCAAAACCGATTTTTTCGAATCCACCTCACTCGCAAAACACGAATGGATTCGATCTCCAGTTTCCATTGCCATCATGGAGTATGTTCAAATTTCGGATTCTACCACTTGGTCGAACTATTTCAATCAACTATCGAGTCCTTTCGATATCATCGATGCCTCTTTATTTCCAAAAACGCTCAGAGCACAGGCGCGATTTCTTCTTTTGCTGGATTTGGCCATTCATTTAGCCGATCCAAACAAAAAATATATGGATCCTAGAATTAAAAAAGTCATGCAATCGATCGAGAGAAGCATTACCGAGCCGACTAACGAAGAGAACATATTAATTACGAAGATGGAAGCCGAATCAGGGCTGAGCCGAAGCCGTTTCTATTCCTTGTACGTTGAACAAACCGGCTTCAGTCCGCACGAGTATCTTCAGCACTGCCGAATGACCAAGGCAAAAGAAGATTTGCGCGATTCTACTTTATCTATCACCGAGATCGCAAAGAGGTGCGGATACTCCGGAGTACACAATTTTTCGAAGATGTTCAGGAAGCACGAAGGCATGTCCCCCACCCAATATCGGACAGATAATAAAATTTACTAAGAGATAAAAAATGCGGATGCATTGACAAGAAAGATCTCTTGCCGTGCATCCGCTTCGCGCCCCATGAATCGTTGAAGAACCGACCCTAGCGGTTTGAGGTTCTTTTTGTTGTGTGCCACGCATGACGATTAACTAGGTGGTGAAAGTCCACTGTGTGGGCTTGTAGTTGCCAACCACTAGCCAAGAGCAAGGGTGTTAACCGTGAGGTGGAATCTGAAGGAAGCTGGAGGCAAAATTTCTGAAAGACACTCTTGTTAAACACGGGTCTATAATCGATAAATCCGAAATACCATTCCAAATAACGGAAGTTAGTTAAAGGTGGTATAACCCATTGCTTATCTTTCCATTTTTCGTCAAAATTCTTTGTTTGGATTTCATTTAATACGCCTGCCTTCACTAATTTGACTATATATAGAACATATAATTATTCGTCGAATGTTAAAATGATCATTCTCAAGATATGTTTAACTTTAATACTTACTTTTCAAATGAAGAATGTATCCTTTCAAATGCACTTGTACTTTATTACGAAATATTGATGTATATTACGATATCTTGTTTGAAAGGAACAAGAAATAACCCTATCCGCAATCAAGCGAATAGGGTTGCTTCATTTACGCAGGGGCAGCCTACAAGTCACTTTCACCCCTGTTCTTTCCTCCAAATTGCTTATTTCCAAGCCATATTCATCGCCATAATGCAGCTTTATTCGTTGGTTGACATTGATGACCCCGATCCCATCGATCCCTTCTCTTTTACCATCCAGCACCCTGATTTCTCGCTGTATGATCTCCAATCGATCATCCGCAATACCACAGCCATCGTCCATTACATGAATAAGGAGATACTCCTCACGCATCACTTGTATGGTTATCTCTCCGACGTAGTTTCTATTCATGAATCCATGCAGAATCGAATTTTCCACAATGGGCTGTAAAATGAATCGAAGGATGGGCTCATTTATTAAATCTTCGTGAATATCGAATGTCAGCTTAATCTTATCCCCAAAGCGAATGTTCATTATTTTGATATAATTCGTCACATAGGCAATTTCCTCGGATACCGTACATCTGGTACCGCTATTCTTATATAAGGGACGCAAAATTTCTCCTAAATAGGTCAAGGCATTCTCTATATGGACTGCCTTGATCGGTTTAGCCATCCATTTGATACTATTCAACGTATTAAATAAGAAGTGAGGATTAATCTGGGCGCGCAAAGCCTCAATTTCATAAAATCTTTTCTTTTCTTGCTCTTCGTTGTTCTCTTGTATAAGCTGTGCAATACTTAGTGACATTTGATTAAACCGATTAATCAGCCTGCCAAATTCTGCGTTGAATCTCCCTGTGATCACGGCGCCTATGCCACCCAGCTCAACTTCTGCCATCGCTTTCTCAAGCCTTAATAACGGGTACGTAAGTTTTCTCATCCAGACTTCAGATAGGAGTATGGATAAGACCAAGGCCAGAATATATATCCAGGCTAATGTCTTGACTAATAGGATAATGTCCTTCATGTATTCATTGAGCGGCAGTTCGTTAACCAAAACCCAGCCTGAATCCTTGAGTTTGTAATAAATGATTTGATACTTATTCCCATGGATGTGAGAAACAAAGTTCCCGTAATCGGTGTTTAATTGCGAAAGTGGCGTAACACTCGATTTGCCAATCTTATTCTTATCTGAGCTGGAAATGACTTGACTAGCCTGATCCAAAATGTATAAATTTTGGTTGTCTGATCGTTTTAAATACTTATAGATCTCATTAATGGCGTTTTCGTTGATCGAGATTAACAGAATAGCTGAGTCTTTGCCAAAAGCCGATTTCAACGATTTGGCCGCTACCATTAAACTGCTACTATTGGGTCCCAAATCCAACCCAACGTCACTACTTTTGATATCACCATACCAAGACATCTTGGAGTCACTGTTTGCTTTAAGACTCATTAGATTTGTATAAATTTTAGACGTATACAACGGCGAATTTTCTTTGGAAAGAAAATAAGAGAAATTATTTCGAGTGTTGAGGCCTATAACTTCACCATTATTTCCGACCAAGTAAATGGATTCTATATAATTATTAACTTCTTTGATAAGACTCAATTGCTTTAAGACATTAACAGCAAGTCCGACATGCTCGTAGTCTTTCAAATATCCGGTATCATTTAATAAGTTAGTAATATCACTATTATTATAAATCTGAATGGAAATATTATTGACTTCGGTTTTGACCGTATTAATAATATTCTCAGCTTGCATGAATTCTCTATGTGTGGTTTCTTGGTTATTTATTTTAAAACTGTCAAGCATCCGAATGTAGATAACACTCAAGCTTATAACTAAAATGAGCGTACAAATAAGGATTGTAGATAGGACTAATTGTGTTTTCAATCTTAATTTTTTAAGGAACATCGCATAAGTATCTCCTATATGATGATTTTTATTTTATTTTTTTCTGATACTCATTCGGATTCATACCTGTTATCTTCTTAAATGCCCTGCTGAAATAGGTATTGTCATTGAATCCAACTCTTTCAGCGATTTCATAAAATTTAAGATTGGTGCTTTCAAGCAGTCCCTTTGCTTTTTCGATTCTGTACGAAATCAAATAATCAATAAAATTGACATCAAGCTCTTTTTTGAATAAGTAGCTTAAATAATTACTGCTCAGTCCAACGTGTTTCGCCGCTTGTTCGAGAGATACCTCATTTGCGAAGTTCCGCTCGATAAACTCCCTGGCCATAACAATTTCTCTGCTCAGGTTTCGCTTGCTTAGCTCAGACAGCTCCCTTATATATCCTTGGTGAGCCGAGATGATTTCATTGAAGGTCTCACTTTCCTGAATCGTAGTGGAATAAGCATCCAAGATGGCATAGAACTGTTGTCCCATTCCGTTATAGACTGCTGAAGGTATCTGCAGCCATTGCAACGCATAATTCTTTACTCTCTTCGTATATTGATCTGTTTGATAATCGATTCCACTAAATGAGTTCCTGATGTTAGCTATGTGCTCCTTACCCAGTAATTCTTCATACTGTTCAGAAAGCTTACTAATACGGTTAACTGCACTTTCATGCGCCTTTTTAAAACTATTCATATCCCGATTGTAAACATGAATGCCCCCTAATTCTGAATAAAACTTGGCATGCAGCGCTAGGGTACATTCCTCATACATTGTTTTTAGTCGACTAAAATCATCATAGTGCTCACTGACTCCAATGCTTACATGGATTTTAAGATAACGAAGAATGTTCTGTTGAATCTGCATCAAGATACCACGCAGCTGCACATTCAACCTATTCTCACTCCTAATCTCACGAGCACTAAACAACAAGATAAATCTGTGCTCGTCGTCACAAAATACCTCTACATCATCATACTCCTGCAATGTTTCATTCATAATATTTAATAGGGTGCTTTTGAGATGATGGGCATATCTTTTATGCGCCCTAGATAATTGATCGACTTCAATCATACATAGAAATAAGTTAGATTCAACAATAAAAGGGTTGATCTCTTTTAAATTTCGGACAAATTCATCTTTCGAATACAGGTTGTACAGAATCTGATTTTTTAATAAATCCTCTTTGTTGCTAACTTTATTCTCTATAGGCTTAGCCGAAACTTTCACAGACATGGCATCCAGCTCATTTTTTAACTTTAGCAACTCCGTTTCAATTTCAGCCTCTGTCATCGTCAGTTTTACAATATAACTCGATACCCCCATATTCATTGCTGCATGTACAGTTTTGAAATCTTCCATGCATGTCAGAATGATGAATTTCGTTTGGTAGTCATCGATTTTTCTTATCTCACTTATTAATTGGATGCCATCCATAATAGGCATTACGATATCTGTAATCACAATATCCGGTCGTTCTTTCTCGAACGTTTGCCATGCAGCCTGGCCATTGGATTCGTCTGCAACTACTTCCATATTAAAACGCTTCCAATCAATGAGGTTCTTTAACCCCACTCGTACAAGCATTTCATCTTCAACGATCATCACTTTGTACATGATCTTCTCTCCTCATGCTTTCTGAAGTAAATTAGATCCATCATACCATTACATGGCCGCATTTTATACAGTTCTCGCCCTCCGCTTGGTGATTATCAAAATAATTACATTTATGGAATTATACTTAAAATAACAATTAAAACAAAAAAGCCGCAATTTACGCGGCAATTACCTAACGAGCTATATTATTTGTTAGACTTGAAACGTAATCGGAAGCGGTATTTCATATCTTCCTCGAACCACATGCGAAAATTTGTTCCCCATACGTTGTTATGCAAATTAAAATGAAATCCACCTCCCAGAGGAGCGAACGTATTGTTGAATTGCAACAATCTTCTTTCACCCGGGCATACGATGGGGGCATCCAACGTCTCTATTATAAGGCTCCCATCCGATCCTTCATAATAAAGTCCTGTATTCACAGCGTGCATATTTCGGTTGCCGTTCTTAACTACGGATAACGGTGAAACACGTGTGCCCAGTTTATCCATGGTCCACATATTCGGATTGTCAACGCAAGGGATAAATGAGAACCAGYTTGCTTCCGGCAAACGGCATGCTAGTTTATCCATCCAGTTCAACTCCACATCGATGTTACAATCGTTATGATGGAATGTGTAAACGATCGCGAGCTGATGAGGTGCCCCATAATGGGTGCAAGCTTCTGGAGGCATCTCTAATTGAGCCCATACCTTGTCGCTTTCCACCCCCCTTTCCATTTGGAGGCTTCTTAAGATCGGACGGTACTGCTTATGTTCCGGAGCTGGTTCGGCATATTCAATACCGGGCTTGCCGTGATCGGGAATCGCCCAATAATAATGCTGTTTCATGTTAATTGTATATTCCTTAAAATAGCGGTCGTAGTTTTCTTTGCCGAACGTTTCGTACCGGTAGACAGCCAGCCTATTTTCATCATCTGCCCATACTTTCCCATTCGTATCCACCAGTTGATCAATGGAGCCGTCGGATGCGAAGCTAACGCGAAATTTCCCAAACGTATAGCATCGGTTCATTTCAAGATTTTCAATACTTGCGGTGTCATTCGAATGATACGAACTGACAGGGTTCAAGCTGTCTAACACTTTCTTCGCTTCGATTTGCAACTCCGAACTAAGCGCTGACACCGCCTGATCCAAATATGCGCGCTGCTCCTCCCACGAGCTTTCAAAGTGCCGATAGGAGCGCTCTTTTCTCCCCATTTGATTAAACGCATCATAAGGACCTTGAACCGCCTCATTGCTAATTACATCCTTCGATCTCGCCGCCGTAAAATCCACTGCAGAGTAATTGACGTAATCCGCCAAATAGGTTTTCTCATCCAACCCCCAAGTATGCTCTGGGATCAACATAAGGCGATTGGAAAACTTGTCGTAACTAACGCCATTGGGATCTAAAGTGCCCATATCCACCCATTTTTCTCTTAATCGGAGCAGTTCCCGGTAGCGTGCCACTTTCGAAGGATCGGAAGCCACACCATGAATCCACGAATCACCGATCTCCTCACTGACGACTGGAAGAACATGCTTACATGCCAGCAGCTTTTCGGCGAATGCGTCCAATGTTGACGCGGCAATTTCTGCACCCGGGTATTCAGCTTGCAATCGGCTGTACAGCTTCTCTATTTCTTCTATGGAAGAAGGACCTCTATTATCTCCTGTGTGAGCAAAATAGAGCACATCCTCAAGACCTTCTACTTCCAGCCGTTGACCGTAATCCGCAGCGTAATTCACAATCAATTCCGAACCATCGCTTGCACGCCATATAAACACTTGTGGCACTGACGGAGGCTTACTTGAAGGATTTACGCCCACATGCAAATAACGGATGCCATTTCTCGCCAAGATGGGCACCATAGCAATTGTATGCCCTGGTACATCTGTCATTTTTGCGGCAATCGTTTTCTTCCCAAATCGTTGATCCAACTTCCTGGAAATCGACAAGCCATATTCAAGTAGTGTTTTATCCATCAATTCCGTATGTGTAGTAAAAGGGAGACCGTGCCACGCAATATGCCCTCTATGAATGGATTGTTCCATTTGGATCCGCTGCTCTTCCGACGCGGATTGCAAATATTCCTCGATCAACCAAGATCCAACTGTCCAAATAAAGTTGGACCTTCCTTCTTCACTTGCCATACGTTCCGACAATGATAAGGCTTGCGGAATAAACATAGTCATGTACTTGTCAACCACATTAGCTGCGAGATCGGTAAACCCGATATCCAGATGCGTTTTGAAAATAACGTGTACTTTTTTAACTGTCGTCATCAATTTAACCATCCTTCATTCATTCTTTAACAGATCCGAGTACGATCCCGTGAATAAAAAATCTTTGCAAAAATGGATAGATCACCAATAATGGGAGCATCGTCACAATAAGCTTGGCAGAATTGAGCGTTTTATCCGAAGCTTTAAATAATTTTATTAACTCTTCGGTAGTTAATGTGCTAAGTAATTGCGGATCGATCCGTACCACTAACTGCTGAATATACGTCTGAAGCGGATAGTTTTCCGGCTTATTCATAAAAATTAATCCGTCAAAAAAGGAGTTCCAATGTCCGACAATACTGAAAAGTGTCACTGTTGCCAAGGCAGGAAGCGATATCGGAATAAAAACTCGTAAGAGCGTATTAATGGGTCCTGCTCCATCTACAACTGCCGCTTCTGAAATCTCTTTAGGCAAATTTCTGAAAAAATTCATGATCAAAATGACGTTAAAAATCGGTACGGCCCCGGGTAATACTAGCGCCCAAATGGAATTCAGCAAATGCAGCTCAGCTACAGTTATATAAAGAGGGATGAGCCCGCCTGAAAAAAGCATACAAAACACCAAGAACCACATATACAAGTTTCTCCCAGGAAACCTGTTCGATTCTTTTGACAATGGATACGCCATCAGAACCGTTAATACAAAGTTGATTGCACCACCGATCGCAACTCGCTTCACTGACACAAGAAAAGCTTGAAAAAATTTATGATCCTGCAAAATGATCTGATAAGAGGACAAATTGAATCCTACCGGCCATACGGACACGATTCCCGCATTCGCAGCTGCTTTATCGCTAAAGGAGAGAGCCAATGTATACCATAGTGGAAATAGTGACATACAAAATATGAGTATCAATATTAAATAATTACCAAAATCAGCACTCCGGCTAAGCCAGTTCTTAGACTGAACCATAGATATCCCCTCCCCCTAAAAGATTCGATAATTAGCAAATTTGCTCGCCAGCTTATAGGATAGTGCGATCAACAAGATAGCAACGACTGATTTCAGTAATCCGACGGAAGTCGCCAAGCCATACTGAAAATTAACGAGCCCCACCCGGTAAACGTAGGTATCGATAATGTCACCGGAGCTGTAAACTAGCGGGTTATATAAGTTAAACACTTGGTCGAAACCAGCATTTAAGATATTTCCTAAGCTTAGCGTAGATAACAAAATGATCGTTGGCATAATACCAGGAAGCGTTATATGTCTCAGTTTGCTTAATCTGCCGGCACCATCGATTTCCGCCGCTTCATACAAGGAGGGATTAATTCCCGCTAGTGCCGCCAAATATACGATAGCGCTAAAGCCAAATTCCTTCCAAACGTCACTCCCGACGATAATGTAGCGAAACCAGCTGTTATTAGCCAAAAAAAGAATAGGATCCATACCAAACTGGCTTAATATTCGGTTAAAAATCCCGTCCAAGGAAAGCATGGTGGTCAAAATCCCCGACAAAATGACCCAAGATATAAAATGCGGCAAATATACCACCGTTTGCACCCATCGCTTAAACCACCGCGTTCGCACCTCATTTAAGATCAGTGCGAAGGTAACGGGTACAATGAGCCCTGCTACTATTTTCATGGAAGCTATAATGATAGTGTTTAGAAATACAATTCGGCTGTCCGGGATCTGAATCATGAACTTGAAATTATCGAGGCCGATCCACTCCTGCTTGAATATCGGAATGCCCGGAATAAAATTTTGGAACGCAATGACGGCCCCAAACATCGGGATCAAGCTGAACAGGATGAGGAAGACCATTCCCGGCAGCAGCATTAAGTGATACGTGATGAGCCATTTGCTTGACCTCATACCCAAACCTCCAATCGATTGTGAATAGAGGAGAAGCGCCAAGCTGCAGGCTGGCGCTCCCCTGACCTTCATGTTCTAGTGGTTCATTTCTTGCGTAATTTCATTTATGATATCCTTACCGCCAAGACTGTTCCATTGTGAGACGAAAGAATCAAAGCTATCCAGCGGTGCTTCACCCATGATAATTTTTAGAAAGGTTTCATTTTCAAGCTTTAGCAAGGTCGCCCACTTCTGATCCATGGATTTCGTTTTTCCGAAAAATACATTCCGGACCATGTTGACTTTATCGGAGCCCATCAAAATAGAGCCATCAGTCCTTGCAATTGCATTGCTCCATACATTTAAGTCCTTTTTGGGGTTTTCCTTATTTTTCATTACATCGTCATACATGGATTTCAATTCCGCATTTAAAGAAGACGGATTTTTGGAATCTATAGCCTTTGTAATATCCGCAGCGTATTGGTACACCGTATCTTCAGGACCAACTTGCAGTGTAAACGGCCACAATCCCCACATAGCGCCGACTCCCTGCACTTCCTTATAGATGTCCTTCGCTCCCGGGTCAAATTGTCTAATTCCGTCGTATTCCACGTTCAGTGTCCTGACAACTGCTTCCGGATGCGCATATCCTTTGCGGACAACAAGGAAACTGCTAGTTGGATCTTGATCTGCGGTATTAAATTTACCTTTCGCATCAAATGGCGCAAGGAACGGCTTCCATTCCGCCGAAGGATCATTCTTCAAGGAGTCCGGCAGCGGCCAATAAGGGCTCCACCATGGACCAAAAACAATGCCAACCTTGTTGTTGGCCACTACTTCGTTAGGATCTTTACGCAGTGCAAATTCTTTGTCGATAATGCCCTGAGCATAAAGGTCGTGCAGCTTCCCTAACGCCGTTTTCATCTCAGGCAATGTTGAGCTGTATGTTACCTTGCCAGAAGCATCCTTGATCCATTGACCTTTATAAGCATTCATCGCTCCGAAAATGGGGTCAAAGCCGTGCGTCGCATTCCAGCCCGCAAGCGTCGGAATACCTGTAAAGCCAATCGTTCCTTTACCGCTGGCATTCTTATCAACGAATGTTTTGGCGATGTTAACCAAATCGTCGAGCGATTGAGGCGCCTTCAATCCATATTTGTCTAACCAATCTTGGCGGATCCAGGTTATGTTAAATTGCTGACCGATCTGAGTATTCGGAAGCGCCATTAGCTTTCCATTAAACGTTGCTCGTCCCAGAACGCGGTTATCATAGGATTTATATAGCCCTTTGATATAATCATTCGCATTGTCTTTATAGACATTTGTAAGATCTTCAATCAGGTTAGCCGCTACAAGCTGCTTCAATTGCGTTTCGTTCACAAGAAATGCGTCTGGTAAATCACGGCCTGCGATCGACACGCCAATCTTTTGATCATAGGCTTCCGGGGTCTCTACTTGCCAAGTTAAGTTTACCTTTACATTTAGTTTTTTCTCCACGTAACGAAAATACTCATTGTTTCCTACGGTATCGCCATTGGGAAGCTTTAAATCTTTGGTGACGTAGGCTTTAGCGAGATTGAGGGTAACAGGCTGATCATACTTGACGTATGGACCTACTGAAGCTGCACTAGGCGCGGTCGAAGCTTTGCTAGACGCTGCTGAACTAGAAGGCGCAACCTCAGTCTTCGTCTCGCTGCAAGCGCTAACAATTAACATTAACGAAGCCAAGACTAACACGGACCTTTTCTTTGACATTTCCTTTGCCCCCCTGAATTAATCTGAACTACATCTTTAGAATAGCAGTAACCCGAAATGATCCGTGAGAGAATTGGGGTGTTCTCAGGAGGAATTTCGTCTTTTCAATCAAACAGTAGAATCGTTTAAACCGTTTTCTTACTCGTTCTGACCATTTTCATACTTAGGCTTTCGCAGTGGCATGGTTAATGTGACAACGGTACCCTGTCCTTTCAAGCTTTCAATAGTAAACCTGCTATGATCACCGTAATACGTTTCCATCATTCGTTTAACATAATCGAGACCGATGCCTAATCCCGATTCCTTTAATGGATTCTTTTCTTCCATAATCACTCTTGAAATTTCTTCTGGGGTCATTCCTCGCCCATTATCCTTAACTTCAACGAGCACGGTATGCTCGTCACCCCTTCGGATGCTGACTGAGATCTTGCCATTTTCATCATGGAGTCCATGATAAATAGCATTCTCCACAATGGGCTGAAGAATAAATCGTGGAATTTCGATCCCCTGCAATCCTTCATCAATTTCGCACAAAACTTGAAAATCATAATCATAGCGAATCCTCTGTAAAGTTACATAATCTTGTAAGGCCTCAAGTTCAACCTGGAACGGTACGATTTCCCCCTTTTTCCCAAGGTTGTAATTAAGTACACGGGTGAAAACGGAAACAAGCCTGTCGATTTCGGTTTGTCCGTTCATTTTGGCCAGCCACTGAATGGTATTCAGTGTATTGTGAATGAAGTGTGGATTTATCTGGTAGAGCAGTTTTTCAACCTCCAGCTTACGCTTATTCGTTTCACGGTGTTCAACGTCAGCGATCAATTCTTGGATTCGATTTCTCATTTGAAATGATTTGCGCGTCAGCGCATCAAATTCAGCGATGTTCGTATAAGCAACGGTCGAATCGAACCGCTCATCTGCCAGCAGATCGATTTGCTTGCCCACTCTCTTTAATGGACGATACACCATTCCCCATAATACGTAAGCAAACATCAAGCTGAACAATAAACTTGTGCATACGATTAAAGCGAATTTCACAAGCCATGCATAGAACTCATTCTCATAATCCTTTTTATTGATGACCGCGAGCAGACTCCAGCCTTGTTCGTTACGCTGTCCGAAAATATAGGTATTAGCTTTGACGCTCTTAAACGTAGTACCTGTGGAGGGTTCAACTTCAAAACGCATGCCAGGCTTATAGGATTCCACTGCATCGCTGTAAACAATTATGCCTTCATCATTGATCAACACATTGGATGCGGGCATGCCATACTGCTGCTTGTTCAAAATATTTTCAAGCAATTTCAGATTCGTCTCGATATAAATGTAAGCTTGATTCGTTTCATCAAAATTGTTCGGATTATAGACAGGTCTCAGCAACGAAAAAACTTGGTTATCCCCGTATCGATAAAGGGTGCGATGCGGGCCCGAAAATACGCCACCCTTCCACTTCGCAAGTAAAGGTAGATTAGAAAAATCAGCATCAGGGCGAATCACCAAATTTTGAAACGGGATTTCGTTTTCTTTGGATAAGCGGTATAGAATGACACCGAGATCAGGGTTTGTAAAGTTTACCAGGTTCAGATTACTTTGTATGGCCTGACTAAGCTCTAATTTTTGATAACTGCTGTCCATCGATAAATAACTTAATAACTTTTGCCCCACGCTGCCTTCATTCGTAAGCTGTAACGAAGCGTAATCCATATTGTTGAGCGTGCTTTGCAGGCTAGCGCTTGTCAGCTTCAAAACATTAAACAAACCCGATTCGATTTTATTGTTGGAACTTTTTTTAAATGAAACAATGGAAACTGCACCTAATAATAATAAGGGGATCAATGTGCTTAACAATAAAATGATGATCATTCGTGATTTTAAGGTATAGGTAGGTCTAAGGAGGCTCAATCGATTCATGCTTTTTCCTCGCTTATTGAGATCCTTTGTTTGCGATAATCAGTCGGATTGATGCCATAGAGATGGCGAAATACTTTGCTGAAATATTTTTCATCTTGAAAACCAGTTTGTTCGGCGATTTGATAAATAGGGAGATTCGTTTCGTTTAAATAATCGACAGCTTTGCGCAGCCGTATTTCTTTCAGATATTCGCCATAGGGCTTCCTCACCATTTCTTTAAAGATTTGGCTAAAGTAACTCCCACTCATTAAATACTTGGCTGCCAATTCATCGCGGCTAAAGGTGTAGTCGTTTGTTTGTTGGATATGTCGAATTGCTTTCACCAGATTAATAACGATTTCCGCCCCATATGAATGTCGCTTCATTTCGTTACGGATGGCTGTTCTAGCCTCTTTCAACCAATCTACCCAAACCGTCCATAGGTTAAATTGACTGTTGGTTTGTAAGCGCTCTCTAATTGGTTCGTTCTGTACGATTTCAAGCCAAGGGGTCCATAATCCAATCATCAAATTGTGTACTTTATTCGGCTCGTGCATGGCATGTACCATTTTTTTGAGTAATCCATCAAAATGATTATCATCATAAATCCAGCGCATATCAAGCCACTGATCTTCTACCAGCCGCCACTCTTCATCAGAATTCAATCGAAACTCAGATATCGTGTTCAGAGAAAGCTTTCCTATCTTTTGGCCGGGCTCGAATTGGTAAAATTGAATGAAAGGTACTATCATTCGAAGTTTATCATAAAAAAACGGAGTCGATTGCGGATTTTCCCCCTCAACATCCAACCAGATTGAATTATTTTTCCAAGATATAACGGATTGGGCTTGAACATATGCGTCGCTATGTTTCATGGAGGGGATGAACCACATACCGTTCTCTATTTTGATTACCAAGTCTGGTTCAATAAATTCTAAAGGGAATTGTTCGGATTTGTTATCGCTAACAAGCACATGACCGCAAATTTCATATTCCTTACGTACGCTGCTTGGAGCGGGAATTCGATTATGCTTTTCCTTGAAGATTCGGCTGGTTATTCGTTCGAGGGCATGTTCTATCGTTTCCTGATCGAGTTGTGTCTTAATGATATAATCAATGGCACCTAGTCGCAGTGCTTCCTGAATATAGCTGAAATCTTGATGGCAAGTAAGCACGACCATCCAAGTATCGGGAAAGCGTTCTCCAATCTCCTTCATCAATTCAAGACCACCCATAATGGGCATGGTCAAATCAACAAAAATAAGATCTATAGCTTGTTCCTGCAGTATTTCAAGGGCGAGTTCTCCGTTTCCCGCTTCGCCTACAATTTCAATTTCATATTGCTCCCATGGAAAAATAGAAATGATTCCTTTTCGAACAAGCTTTTCATCATCGACGATTAGGGTTTTGAGCATTAGACCACCTCAAGGTTTGTTGATCTGTTCTTGATCATTAGAGACATATATTTCAACAAACTTTTCACTAATCCTGCATTTGTATGTTGGAAACGATTTCATTGTTTTAAACAAAAAAAACTGCCTTCTCCGAATAGAAAAGCAGTGGTATATGTTATTTATTTCATAACCTTATGAATTCGAATAACAGTACTCTGAAAATCACCTCTGAGATTAACTTTAATCCCGATTTTCATTAAAGCTTTTCCGCTGAGTGGTTTCTCCACGCCTTCAACTTGATACAGAGTCTGTTCATCAAGACCCTGCAAACGAATCTTTGGAAGTTCATTTGCAAAGTTATTCGAATGTAAAAATGCAAAAACGACCGCCTCTTCTTGATTTTCACTCACATACATAGCCGAAGCCAAATGATTTTCCCTTACAGAAAGTAATCGATATAGATTTCCATGCTGAACAATCGGCCTTATTTCTTTATATAGATGAACAAGCTCTTTCGCTTCTTGCTTTTCCTCGTCACTCCATTTCAACAGGTTTTCTCCGATGCCCAAATCTCCCATCATCGCAGAATGAAACCGATAGGCCAATGATAGTTTTCTGCCATTAACCCAGTTCACTTCCTCGGAAACCCATGCTTCCATGATTTTGGCGCAATACGCATAAGAAAACCCTTCTTGAATGCGTAACCGGTCAAATGCATCATTATTATCGCTGGTCCAGACCTGATCAAAGTACTGTAATATCCCCATATCCACACGACCGCCCCCACCCGAGCAGGATTGGAAGATAACGTTCGGATGCTTTTCCTTTAACCGATCCATGATTTCATAAACGCCCCAAGCATGCCTTACCCAAATTTCCTTTTGTTCCTCTGGAGGCATTGAGGGAGCGCCTGGTTCACTAAAATTTCGATTCATGTCCCACTTGATAAAAGCAATGGCATGCTCGGAAAGCAGTCTGTCTATGGCCTCATAAATGTATTCTCTCACATCAGTTCTAGCCAGATTTAAAATAAGCTGATTTCTAATAAGCGTTCGTTCGCGCGTCTCAAAATGGTAGACCCAATCAGGGTGCGCGCGATACAAATCGCTATCGGGATTCACCATTTCCGGCTCCACCCATAGTCCGAAATCCATGCCTAGATCGTTTATTTTACGAATCAAGCCGTGCAATCCGTTCGGAAATTTAGTCGGATTTACCACCCAATCTCCAAGACCTGCTCGATCCGAATTGCGCTCACCAAACCACCCATCATCCATGACAAACAGCTCGACTCCAATAGAAGCCGCAATCTCTGCAAGTTTCAATTGTTGATTTTCATTGATATCGAAGGCGGTAGCATCCCATGAATTGTAGAGCGTTTTTCTCAGCTTTGTTCGATTCTCTATCGGCAGTACGTAGTTCCGTTGATAGGTATGAAGATTTCTGCTGGCTTCGCCAAAGCCTTTATTTACATAGCCAACGATATAGGAAGGCGTTCGAAAGGTCTCTCCAGGCTTCAAACTCCAGGAAAAATCAAAATCATTCACCCCTGCGCTAATTTTCACCATATTAAACTTGTCTTTTTCAATGACGATTTTCCAATTGCCGCTAAAAGCTAAAGCACCAAAGTAGACTTCTCCCTGTATCTCATCTGCTTTTCCACCCATATCCAACATGAAAAAGGGATTCGCAAAGTGACTGGTCGTACCTCGTCTACTTTCAAGAACAAGCTTCGTATCTGGAAGCATGACCCGACTTAATTGCATATCTGCAGGCCAACGTCCCGCAAGATACGTAAGTCTGTAATCTTTCTCCCGCGGTACGTAGATTGATCCAGTTAATGCTTGTTCCAACGTCATATTGTTCTCGCTACGATTACTAATCTCACAATACCTTTCAATGAGATCACAATCTGCGATAATCTTGTAATACAGTTTTACATGCAAGTCATAGTAGGAATCTTTCAGATTCAGTACAAGTACGTTCTCACTCATTTCAAAATCAACAAATGTCAAAATGACATCCCTCACATGATCATGAAAGGTGACTTTCAAGCTGGACTCCGTAAATTTCGCTTTCCCCCATCCCATATATTCCTCTTCGCTCAGTTCACTGCCAAGTGTATAAGGGAAATTTGCAACACTGCCTGCACTAGGGTAATCCGAGTGGTGCGGAAGCTTTTCGCCAAAATAAATATGATTAATTGTGCCTAGGTCACTTAATCCTAGCGCATAGGAGATATGATTTCCTTCTAGCACCCAAATGTTTCTGGTGGCATCGTGTTTTATCATGTTAAACACCTCGAATTGTATTGGTAGTTCCTTGTTTCGTATTGATCTCCTTAGCTGTAACTTAACCTTTCATAATTCTTATAATATTAATAACACTGTTGGACTTTATTTGAAATGCACAAAACTGAACAAAACCTGTACTTTTCTACACTAGAAAAAAAGCCCGCGATTTACGCGGACTTTTTTCTAGATCCATATAATAGAAGACACTACTTGACCTTATTGATACTGTAAATAATCCACTTCTACATAATTATTGGTAGCAGATGCGTTCCTATCGCTTCTCACGACTATTCTAATCGTGTGTGAGCCACTGGATAAGCCTGTTTTTGTATATACTGGCGTCGATACACTTCTCGTCGAGTTATACATGTCGACTGTTGAATCGAGTGTACCGTCGATATAAACGTCTGCTTTTCCATGATCACTGCCTTTAACCCCATACCATGTAATACTAGTTCCATTAAATGTGTACTGTGCTTCTCTGCCCGCAGTTGTTGTAAAGTGATCTGTATTATTGTAATAACCCGATCCAAAGCCGCTAGTCGACCAAGAGCCTGTGTATGTGAGTGCAGGGTCATCAACAATTGTTGGTGTGGTCGCCACATATTCATTTACCTCTACTTCAGCTAGAGCTAATGAATTGGTGCCTGTTAATTGAATCTTAACATATCTTCCACTTACGCCTGAAGCATTCACAGTTGTGCTTGGATTCGGATACGTAGTTTGATGGTTGGACCATACCTGCGTTTGATTTTGGTCCAATACGATTACGTTATAATCAGTTAGTCGATCACTACAACAATCCGTTCGGTTATATATTTTAATATCCCCTACATTAAATGTACTTCCCAAATCAACCATCCACCATGCCTGCGCTTCGCTATTGGTAGAGGAAACAGAGTTGTTACTCCAAATCCCATTGGTATTTCCATCTACAGCTCGGCTCGCAACTTGCGGTGCACCACTAACGGAATAGGTTGAACTTTGTGTTGCCGTTTTATTTTGAGCAATATTAGCAACATTAACTTGAATGATTGGTAAGCCAAACAGCTTAAACTCGCTAATTTTTGGAAGTGCAGATGCAGAGACAATATACAATCTCATTTTCTGAGTTACCACAGATGGGAAATTAACCCCTAGAGATGCTCCGATTGTTGTACCGCTAGCGACATCAATCCATTGAGTTCCTGTATAGGACTGGATTTTATATGCGGTTACAGCATTTCCGGTTTCTTGGATGACTGCTCTGCTCACACTAGACGGTCTTGAAAACTCCATTTGTAACCAAGCGTTTGCCGTTATTGTTGGTTTCCAATAGGTTTCTATTGCTCCGTCATTTGCACTAGAGCCATTCACTTGCACTGTATAATTGACATTAACGCCTCTATCATCCGGGATCACCACAGTCTCCGTAGTTCCGGAGTCTGCAGTTGCTGTTGCTGTCATAGAAAGATTGGCATCCGAAAATGCGCTAAACTCCTTAATTTGAGGATTATTTAACGAATTGGTTAATAATAGCCTAATCTTATTACTTCGGATATTTGGGAACAATTCCTGTTTGTTATTTCCAATTGTTGTTCCTGTTATAATATCTACCCAAGTAGCTCCTTGCAAATACTGCAACTTATAGCCTGTGATTTTTTGGCCCTGCTCCTGTATTTCTACACGGTTTACATCGGTTTCACGGTTAAATGTTACTTCCAGCCACGAGTTGCTTCCGCCATTTGCTGTCCAAACTGTGGCATTGTTGCCATCAATCGCATTGGCTGCCACATCAAATCCCGATACACTTGAAGCTGCCGCAGTGCTTCCTTTAGCAGTGTTGACTGGACCTGCAGGAATCACTTGTGTTGCTGCCGGGACAATGATATAAGCTACCTTTGCAGGCGTATTCAAATGAACACTTCCACTCGTTACATTAATTCTGTCGATATAGGACTTCCCTGACTCTGTAAGCTCATATCTGTCTACTTGCGTAACTCCTGCCCATGATGTCGGAAGCACCCAATCCCTATTGCTTCCGCCTAGGCTATACACATGAATCTTCTGTGCAGGCACTTGCAGATCAGGAATAAATCTGTCGGTACCGTCCGCAAACACGGCATTACCTTGCGTTACCATAAATTTATTGCCTTGCGTCTTATCAAGTTTTGCAATGATGTCATTGCCCCATCTTACGGCAGTCATTTGTGCATTATCGATATATTCCATCGCTGGCTGCTGTTGCAAAAACGCATTCAAATACGTATAGGTGTAGAAATCTTCGATAACAGCATTAGCAAATACATTGCTAGTCTGATATAAATTACCTGAACGGCTTGAGTTTGCAATAAGTCCGCTGAATAATTGAGCTTGATTAGTTGAACCAATGTGGTATGAAGTATGACCGGCCGTCACGAAATCATCAATTCGGGAATTTGCGTTATTTCTGTATTTATTGCTAAATTGACCATTTCTTATATGGGCAGGCTGATATCCCTCAGTGGCGATATTGATTCCAAAACTGGCATATTTTTCAAAAATCTTTGCCGTAGCCCATGCTTCGTGCACGCCGTAMACACCGTTATAGGGGCTTGTGTTATCCCACATCTGGTCATTATAAAGGATCTTAGGGGCCGGCATGCCTTGCGTTGTAAAGAAGTTATCCATCCGTGTTGGCGTGTTCCCGGCCACCCAATCCAAGAAGTAGGATTTGTTATAGAACATGTGTTGACCAAAAACAGCGGCATACTGATTTAAACCCCCGCTGCCATTACGCGAAATCACTTTTGGATCGTAGGAATYCGCTTGGTCAAGGGTGAGTTCTTGATTTAAGTGGTAGGATACTTCTCCCCCATAACTACTCATATCATCTTCTGCTTTGAGCATGGCCTGAAGACCGCCTGCACCTGGGCTTACCGGCTGTGCCCAGTCTCCCCATCTCCAGTCATGTCCGTGCTGCTGCCATCCGGCCACGGCGAATTCTGTAGGCGAACCTTCTGTTTGGTAGTAGATTTGTCTCATTTGAGGCGCAAAAATAGAATACCTTGATCTTACTTCAGAGCTAGTTGGGTTATTCGGGAAAGTGCCATGAACTTGCTGCCATGATCCTCCAGCCGCATAAATGTCCGACATGCCTTGTAACGGTTGTGGCAATTGGTCTCTTACCCAAACGGCTCCATCCTGCCAATCAACTACGCTGTTGTTATTTGAATCACCGCCAATGTAAGTTCTGCTTTCGAACAAACGCCCTGACAATACACTAGTTTCAGCACCAAGAGTAGCTCCTGCTGATGTATTAGGTTTATAAGCAAATCGATAATAATATTCTCTCTCATACAAGCCAGCGTGCTTGACGTTATTAAATGTTTGTACCTTTACCAGCAACGGTGTATCGAATAAATTATTATATACGGAACCTACAATCTTATCCGTATATGTGAATGCCCATGAACTCCAATCCGTACGATTAGTTAACGTACTAACAGCAGATATGGTATCACCATTTACTTCGCCTGTGTAGTTATTGTACTGATCTGGATTATCTTCATATTCGTAAGCAATACTCGCATTTGCCTGATCTCCCCTCGCCCTAATGGTAGGAACATCGAGCTTGAGGGACATTAGAAATGGTTCACCTGCTCCAGTAATACTTGTTATTTTCTTAACAAGCTCATTGCCTTCGAGTGAAAACTCATACGCAATATGAAGTCCGCCATGAAAACTAGGCACACTCAATGTATAGTTAACTTTCTGATCTACCTGAGTAAACGATGTAACAGTTGCAGGATATGAAGTTCCAACCGGGTTTACACTATCAGTGATATAGGCAACATGCTCTGCATTTGGATAACCTCCATAGAGAGTTCCTCCATTTGATTTTAACTGATAGTTAAGCGCTTGAGGGAAAGTCTGGTCTAAAGTAACTTTAACTTGCGCATTCTCCAATACATAACTAGCTACAGGTGCATTATCATCCGGAACAGACGGATTAACGGCGACCAAATCATATACTTTAAGATTATCGATGTAGTTTGTAGATTGTGACCAGAGCATAAAGCCTACAAGTCCCGCATGCGTAGTTCTTGTGCCTGGAAAGTTGGCGTCAGTTACTAGCTGATTATCAACATATACTCTATAATTTTCATTGTAATACTCGATACGCCATGTCTGCCAAGTGTTAGTTATAATTTTCCCATTAGAAGAAGGTAAATTGTCAGCAGCACTAAACCCGGGAGGCTTGGATCTTATTCTCATTACGCTAGAATCCTGATTGGCCAACCAGGTATAGGTACTGGGTTCAACATTTGTTGCCGTATAATTCACTCCAAAAACATATCCGGATTTCTGTGATCCATAAGTAGGTGAAGGTACAATTTTCATATCAAATTCTGCAATCGCATTTACGGGAGCCGCAGTCGAATTCGTATCTACGACAAAAATATTTGCGCCATTATCGGGAGCTTCGTTGCCATTAACTTTGAGCGCTGTTCTTCCATCTATTGTCGCTGTTGAAAATCCGCCATTAAGCGGGGTGCCAAAGTTGATCTGAACTAAGCCATTTGTGTTATCCAGATTATTACTGTATTTTAGCGCGCCTTTCGTATAAATATCACCAATTGCTGCATGTGCAGTATTTGAACTAAATGGGATATATGAAACTAGAATGAATGCCGCTAGCATAAGACACATGCTTTGTTTCAGTAGTTTGTTCCGTGACTTACTTTTCATAATATGACCTCCATTCGATTTCCTCATAACTTTTCACTCGATTTTAGTAAACATTGATGTTCATTAAATGGAAGGCAAAAACCAAGGTGCTTCACTTCAAATCTACATCCATACTTACTTTACTTATTGAAAATGTAAGCATCACTCCCCCTTCACGCGATTGAAACCGTTTACAAATAAATCCATCTAGTTTCAATTCATCATAATTATAGCCCGTTTCTTACCTCAACCACATGTACGATCTTGTAAAAAACATGGACTATTTTGGGAATACAAAAAAAGCTTGAATGTAAGACGAATCCTTCATTCAAGCATCGTGTTTTATCAGTTAAACAACTCTAAATGTATATGTAGCTCCTAGTTTCGTATTGAACGCCAACTGGCGTCCTTCATCCGTAAGCCCATAATGGACGACCTCTGAAATTCCGTTGTGCTCCTCGGTAATTGTAATGACTGCCTCTGGCCAAGGATTTTCAAGCTTACATCGACGGCCTTTTTCACTAACGATAGAAATTTCACCAACCACCCCATTACGAAGAGCAGCGCTTACCAAAAATGCGCCCACAGTACGCAATTGATTGAAACGCGCATCCTTATGCTTGGGCCAGACAGGGAACAAGCGAATGATGTCTTCATGACTTTGCATCAGCATTTCATTGATGGCAGAAGGCACGCCGCTACAGCACTCAATGCCGCCTCCGCCAAAGAAAATAAAGAGGTTCGGGAAGCTATGCTCTAAACACTGACGTCGAAGTTCGTACAAGATAATCTCGGGATCATATCCGACCCGTGCCGCAGCCGTAAATATCGTTGGAAAGCCGTTATAATCCTTCCAACGGTTAATGATAGTAATTGTATTTCTTGCAATTTCAAGAAGCTTCGGATCTGAATCCAGACCGATCGCTCCGGCCGGCCATATATGCTGAATGGCCAGTGTATTGTCATCCCACCAATCACGCCCTTGTTCCGTTAATCGGTATATCATTTTCCCTTCGCGCTCAAACGTAGGAAAATCGCTAATATGCTGCAAGATATGCGACCACTTTTCCCGTCGATTCGCGTCGAGGCCCAATTCTTTTGACATATCGAGCAGCCCTTTAAATACCGTCTGGACAACCCCTAAGGAAAGGATGGGATTCATGTCCTCGAACTCATGCAGCCACTTATCATCGGGATGTGAATCCATAAATGTTGGGACTTCGTGAATCGCATCACGATAAATGACGTAACGGTTATCTTCGAATGTCAAATAATCTTCCCAAAAGTTAGCTACATCGATCAGATATGGGTAAGCAACTTGACTAGCATATTGCAAATCATATGAATAATAGAAACGCATTAGCATATTTATTGCGCTAAGAGCCGCGTTGCTTTTCTGTCCCAAAAACAAATGACCATTCTCATATTTAAGGCTTGCCTCTGTTGTGGACAGCGCAGTAGAAAATCCTTTGGGCCCTATACCGACATCGTAGTAGATTCCGTTTTTCCCTAAATATTGTTCGGCATACTTGCGGCCATTCGGCATATATTCCAGCAGCGGCGTATCATACGGTTCACTCAATTCAATATGATTGGATGAATAAACGCCCCACCACGGCGCTTGATAATTGTAATTCAAGTGATAATCTCCAGCCCATTCAGGTTTATCTGTTGTTATCCAATTCCCAAATAAACCAGGTGGAAACTGTTTGTTCCGGCTGCAGCACGCCATGATGTAGTGAGATCCATACCAGAACTTTTCGAGCAGCTCGTCTCCGATTTTTACGGATGATTTTGCCCAAAATTCACGCCACCATGCTTCGTGCTGCTGCTTGAGCGCGGTAACAGAGGCTTCTGTTAGCTCTGAGACGCTTCTCCAACTTTCATCAAGGTAATTGTCTGACTCATGATTAGTTCTTACAACCGTAGCAATTGTCACCTTCTCACCCGGGTTAAGCACAAACTCATTGTCATGAATATTCATATTACGCATGGCAAGGACAGCCTCTGTAGGCCAATCCAAATCTGTGCCTGTAAACTTCCGCGTTGCCATCCACACATTCTCATTGAAACTGGATGCTGTAAGCGACTCATGGTTGGGCTGGACCCACAGCTCCACTTTGACTGGCAAACGAATACCATCCGATGAGAGTTCAATTATCAACACATTTTGATTAGCCGAAACCCAGGAACGGACGCTGACACTCCCTGCTTCTGTTCGGAAAGTCGATACAATCTCCGCTTCATACAAATGTTGCTCACTTGCGTAGTCAGCACCAGTGAGAAGCGGCAAATGAAGATTGATTCCACCGATTAAGCATGGACTTCCGTTTGGATATATACGCTTCGCTTTCCAAAAGTCGGTTTTCGAGATCCAGAACTTTTGCAGGTGCGGTTCTCCGCTGACAACGACTCCCACATCCCCATTGCCAATGATAGGCCCATCCACCACTTTCGTAGACGGGACATGTTGGGGTGGCGCAGTGAAAACACCATTGTATTGGGACATCTTTTCTTTATCGTTCATGCTCATAAAAAGACTCCACCTTTATTGGAATGATTAGGAGTTATGATATTTGACCGGCGAAATCGTGCACGTTTCACCTTTGCACAATCGAACCGTCAATTCCGAACCGATCTCGCAAGTTATTTCAATGATTGTTCCGTTATGTTCCATTACTAGTTTTTCTGAATTAAACCGATTTTCCACCTTGTAGATGCCATCACACTTCTCGGCAAACAACTCGACATAGTCGAGTTGACCAGCAGCTATCCTGCCTGATACAAGCACACCCATCTCGCCGCGAAATTGGTGAAATTCAGCTCCGTTAGTCCACCATTCCTTCGGCACAGCCGGGAAAGGCCGAATGACGCCGTTGTTCGTCTGCAGCAGCATCTCCTGAAGTGCATCTGCTGCCGCCATATTACCTTCCAACGTGAACGGCCGGTAATGAAATTGCGTGATTCCTGCATTTTTATAGTCGCCGTTCAGATGGAAGCCGTTAGGCGAGCACATGTATTGCCAGAATTGGCCTAGTTGGTAACGTGCTGCTCCCCCATTGCCTTGTCGGGTGTAAAGTGCGGCCATCCACGCGAATGAATATCCAACCCATAACCCTTTACCGAGCTTTTCCAGATGGGAAATCGTATCGTCAATAATTTGCTTATCTCGTACAGACCCTCGGTAATCCAATGTTTGCAGAGGATAAATCGCCATCGCATGGGAGAAATGCCTGTGGCTTTCTGGCAACCTCTCATCAGGACTGATCATCAGCCCCGATTCATCGATAGCGAGTTCAGGCAGACTAGCTAGTACGCTTACCCATTGCTCTCGCTCCAAGTCCTTGCCTAACAAATTAGCCATTTGCTCCAATCTGGCGAACAGGTACCTAAGCAGCGATAAATCGTAATTGCTGTTCGGCGTCAACCAAGAACGCAAGCTGTCATCGTGTATTTCTGGTGAACTTGACAGCGGTAAATACAGCTTGCCCTCTTCATCTGGTTGCAGCAAGTCAAGCATGCAAGCAGCTGTCTCCTTGAGGTATACATAAGCTTTGGCTTCAAGGAAATCACGATCACCAGTATATAGCCAATAATGGTCAAATGCTTGGCATAACCAAATTTGATTTGTCGGACTGAGGGAATACATCGGCCACCCGCCAAGCGGTTTGCCGTCAATGGTCATGACAGAAGGCAAGTTGATGCCCGCCGTCCCGAAAAATGACGTTGCAAACTCGTGAGCAGTTGGGCGCAAGTCCCACAGAAAATCAATAAAGCTTTCACCTTCTTGCAAATGGTTCGCCTTCAAGTAATGCCAGTAAGACAATTCCGTGTTTAAATCGTGGTGATAATCGCCCTTCCAAGGCGGCAGCAAGCCTTCATCAGCCGTCCACACGCCTTGCAGCGGCATAGGTGGAGCTCCTTTGCGCGAACAGGAGCCAAACAAATAGTTCGTTAAGTACCACATTTTTTCCATTTCAAAGTCAGAAAGCGTCAGTGCGCTTTGTTGCCAATAACGATCCCACCAGCCCGTGTGTACGTGCAGCGCTTCCTCGAAACCAGATTGCAAAGCTTTCCGTACTCTACTTTTGCCTTCCTCGAACCAGTCATCGCCGTCCAAATTGGAAGCAACCGTATATACCCACTGGATGTCCTGATCTGTCTGCTGAAGCTTTGCAACCACTATCGCATAGGCTAAGCCATGGCTCGTTCGTTGCAAGAACCATTGCGTTCCTTCGTCGCTGCCGAACTCCGCAGCCGGATAGCCAAGAGAAGCTAAAGATATTTCAAAAGAAGAATGAATATCCGTTCGTTCATTCAACTTGCCCGTATAATCGGGTGGAACAAGCTGCAGGCTTACTTGATTTACTGCATCGCCCTGCAACCGAATATATCCGAGCCCTGATTCGGCATGTAAATAGCTTTCCAGTTTGGAATGCGTAGTCGCGCCGTCATTTGGCCAGCTTACTTCTGCCTTCGCTTCGAGGACATTCAGCTTGAATGCTATTGTTTCCGTCGCATACACGCCATTTAGTTCAATTCGGCCAGCTGGCAGTTTTGTCGGGTTCGGATGAGAGCTGAAGAAATCACTAAATCGGCGTGATATTTCACTCTGATTTTGATTTCTTACAAGTTCAACCAAGTGACTGTATGTAAAATTGGGATCCAAAACTTCTGTAGCTAGTCTCGTATCCCATAAATCTCCGCGGTCCAAGCTGAATTTGATTGGTGAACTATTGGAATCCCCGCCCCAAACGAGGCACCCGGTTAAACCGTTCCCTAAGGGAAGCGCTTCATCCCAACGTTGTATCGGTCCCCGAAACAACAAATCGTGGCGTTCATCAGGTAATTTCAGATCCGAGTTCATCTTCATATGTTCTCCATTCAAGGTATTACCGGTGATCGTAACTTCACTGCATGCTGTCAATCGAATCATTGAGGCTCCCATCTGCTGCTGTGCGCATAATGCAGTAATTTCATTATTGATAAATCTTAAATCCCGCGTACTCTTCGCTGCAAGTACAGGTGCATCCAGCGTTTGAAACACATTATTCTCAATATGAATATTGGTGTGAACGGGAACATCTGCTTCTACAACCCTATTCTCTGGAGCGATCAAAATAACTGGATTTTCGCTGTTGCCGCACTCGATAAATCGATTGTCACGGATGGTGACATCCTTGACCATGCCGGACTCATACCAACTTTCCGCATCATTGGCAATGAGAACTGCACTCATAGCTGTACGTTCGAATACATTGCCTACTATCGAAACCTTACGCCGCGTAGAGATTAGGATGCCTCGTGTCGGTATAGCTGCAAAATGATTGTTTCTGATCTCCACTTCCGGTGTCCACGTCACGTTCTCAATGACATCATCCGCTTCAATCGTTTCAGGCAACGTCTGCTCTAGTGTAAGCAATATTTCCCGTGTGCTAATGAATTCTGCCGATTTCACCATACCGCTGGCATATGTAGTTAGCGAGCCTATACGAATAAATTCAATCATATCCCTTGGGAAAAAAGCCTCAAATCCGTAACTTTGCCCATGCATAAACTTAACAAGCAGCTGATGGGGAGCCCGCTTCTCTAAGATACGCAGATGAGTACCATGGACGTTAATGGCATCGTCATGTGCCCCTTCCAAGTGACTATTCGTAACGGCAATTGTCCCGCGACATCCCGAGAAGTGCATGAAATCAGCAAAAGCAGCAGCCTTGCGTCCGCTTTCAGGACGAGGAGCCAACTTCATTTCGTTGAAGGTTAGATTTTCGCTAAACTGGCCAACCATGCCTAATCCATGCATATAATGCATACCGACATTGTTCCAAGCGATTTTAATGCTCTTATGAATAAACACCCCTACTTGATCACGTATGCCGTCTCGAACCTGCAGCACCCGACCGGCAACCGTTGCCGGAAGAGCGTCGTAATACAACCTTAGCCTGCAAGGTTCTTGTTCTTCAACACGAACAGCATTCGCAATCCAATTGGCGCAGCGCCAAGTCGTATGTGTGAGCGGATCATATTCCTGCATAGGACCACTATGAAACCGCCAGCCTTCACCAATCCAGAACAGTTTCCCATCCTGAATCTCGTAACGTGATGTAGGATGAACCTTTACATCGATATAATCGTTTCCGCTCGCTTTAACAGTCATTTCCGCCATTGTCGGATGCGCAAAATCGGTATTTACGTTGCGAATTTCAATATTCTCACATTGATCTAATACGATCATTGTTTGTTTGCCATGAAACATAAATAGCGATCCGTTACCCTCGACAATGATATTTTTCATGTTTCTAAATAAAATGCCGATTGTTTTCGTTACATCTTCATTTTCTTCCTCAGTAGCTGTGTTAGAGATGTAATAAGGAATTCTGGCAGCATGCTGTGGGTAAAAATCATAGCGTCCTTTTGGAAATGCAAGGATAACTAACCCATCCAAGTGTGAAACGGCTTCGAGAGCACTCTGCACAGCTTTTACTGTATCCTCACCTGAGTCAGGTTTCCCACCGAATTCTGTTATATCAACGACAACTCGTTCAGAATCGACTGTTTTTCGTGAAATCAATTTGCATCCATCCTTCTAGCGTAATTATGAGCCTAGAATCCTAAAATCGATATTCGTTGGAGGAGGGAATTTCGCCTTTGCCTCTTCGAGCAGTTGATCCGTTAGCGCTTCATTTCTAGCGTGAGCGAGTTTTCTGGCATGATACTTATACCACAACTCGATAATCAACACTTCCCCTTCACGGATTACGGCGAATTCCTTTGTGAACAATTGATTAACGAATTCATCCTTACCTAGTTCAAGAGCGGCAGCACCAACGATGATTTGTATACGATCGCTATTGGCATCATTTTCATTTAAAGACTCGTATATTTCCCAAGCTTTTTCATAGCTTTCACTTTGTATTAATAGATTAAGGTACTCTTCTACAAAAGCTCTATCTGGGAACTCATTATGAATATGGTATGACTTCTCCATAAATAGCTGCGCCAATTGATAATTCTCGCGATGTTTCATAACTGCTGCAAGATTCCTATACACCCAGGCTGAAGGCTTAAGTTCCAACGATCTTTCCCACGCGGCTATTGCTTCATTCTCCATACCTCTCTCATAATACATAACGCCGAGATGCATATAAGCATTCCACGTTTGATTCTCCTTAGATTTGAGACTTTCTTGGAGCATTTCCAACCACTCGTCCTGAATCATCCATGAGGCGGGAACATCCTTTACATCGTGCTCAGGGAGATGTCCTTCTTGTAATAGGACAAGCCAGTCGTATTGGTCCGACAAAACGGTTTCTGGAAAATAAAAGCCTTCCGGGACATCCCTTTTTTCCATAGTTAGTCTGCGCATTCGCTCTAATGTTCCCCAACCAGAACCTGCATGCAAGATCACTTCAGGCATTTTATCGGCAAAAGCTTGCAACTTATCGTGGATATCATAGACGTCATCCTCACTCAAAATTTCGTCCACACAGGATTGAACATAGCTGCATGCTTCATCCCAATTCGTTTGGTCAGCCTTCTCGCAATTCACCTTTGTTTGGCCAATCATTTGTGTAAAATCCCATACCGTATTGGCAGGCATATCGAGGCCGTGAAGCTGAGTTGGAGCGAATCCGCCCTGCACTTCGATATAATTGCCCTCGCCAGGCTTTGCTAAGAAGTCACACCAGCGTCTCCCGCCTGGATGGTTACCCCAACAAAACATTTTGCGATATCTTAACAACGATGTAGATCGTTCGTAAAACAAGTTCCCATTCTCATAGGCTACAGCTTCCCATGGCGATTTGGTCAATTCGGAAGTTTGGAAGAAATACTCATTCGCAAAAGGAAATTGCATCGGATATGAAACATCCGTATTGGGCACAGATGGCAAGTGAGGCAGGTGATCGACTCCAAAACCAGGCAGCTTATGATCGATGTAGATCACTTCACTTGTGGATGAAAAAATGCGCGATTTTTCCGTTTCTTTAACGGCAATATTCGTCCACCAGTACATCGGAACCGACATTTGATTGTCGTTAATGATGCGCACATAAATGCCCAGCTTATCGGCCCCAGCAGGTAAATGAAAATCAATATGCCAGAATACATTTTTACAACGCTCATATTCATAGATTCGCAGAAATTCATTTCCTTCATCATCGGTTAGCTTCGCAGCATGCATGGAAGAGCATGTCGTAAACGTATGCCCGATCTGCCCAATGTTCCACTCAATTCCTCCTGAAAACCAAGCATTTAAGATGGCCAAATTTGCAGGTTGGAACACAGGATTCTTATATAAAATGTCTTCATCCGTTCTTTTATCTTTGAGTGAATACAGTCTCCCGCCATATTCAGGTAGGAAAACAGCTTGCAGTATGTCATTTTCCAGAACAATCGTTTTGATACTGATTTCTTTGCGATTTCTTGTGTATCTGTCCTGGATGCGGTATGGCAAATACCTTTCGCCGGTTTCATAGCCCATATTTACTTTTAAAGTATCTGTAAAGCTGCCATTTTCTTTTACTTCTCTATGATGATTCCTGTTTCTGAACATAGGAAGAGGATTAACGCCTTCTAAGGTCGCGCCTTCAATCAATAAAGTTGAGTTATAAACATTGTTTTTCATTATCCTTTCAGCTCCCATCAGCTTTCGAAGTTAAATTCCGCAATTGGCCAGATACGATCTCAACGCGATCCTGCCACTGGGAGACCGTCATCGTTTTGTTCATCACGTTTCCGATGGAAATCCAGAGCGCTTCATCGATACTCACCGATGTATTCGGTGTCAATTTCCATTGAAGCATTAGCGGCTTTACACCATGATCAAAAATTTTCATTGCATCATAAAAAACAGAATCTATATATGGCTTTGCCATCTCAACGCCGTTTTTTACTGCAATGACACCTTTGGACTTCTCTGCATTTAGTCTGACGATCTCGTCTTTATACTGATAGCGCAAAAATTCTTTCGCTAGCTCGATATTTTTGGCTTTGGCCGGAATATAAAAATCGTATAGTTCGATTTTCGCGTACTGTTGATCACCGTTATAGAATACGGGGGGAGCCATGAAGCCGAATTGAAAGCCCTCCTCGCGCGGCGCATCTTTCATTTCATTCTCAATCCATGTTCCACAAGGAATAAACAGCGCTTTACCTAGCAGAAACGCGCTTTGCGCTTGTGTATGGTTCATGGCAACCGTGCCTGGCATCAGGTAACCTTTTTGCGCGATGGTGTAGAAAATATCCATGGCCTTCGTTATCGCATGCGATTTAAAAGCACCGCGTTCATAGTTCATCGCTTGGGTCACTGCATCGATACCGCCAATAGAAGCAGCCGTTGACCAAAATATCGCTTCATTGTAACCGGCGCCTGACCCTTGATAAGTGAAAAGCGATCTTCCTTCTCCTTTCGCCACTTCGCCGAGGGCCATAAATTCATCCCATGTTTCCGGCACTTTCCAGCCTTTCTTGTCAAATAACGCCTTATTGTAGATCAATCCTAAAGGAGACATATAGGCTGGTGCATAGTAAATTTTGCCGTCTCCTAATTTTTTGGAATAGTCAAGAACGCCATCAATCAATTTATTTTTAAGCGGTACATCTGATTCCAGCGCATTCCCCTCGAAAACATCGGTTAAATCGAGTAATCGCCTGTCTTTCAACATTTGATTAATAATGCCAGTGCTTTCATTTGGAGGCATGTAAATGAAATCAGGAGGGTTACCCGCAACGATTTGCGGTTTTAATATTTCCATAATTTTCGGACTGGTTGTCAGATTAATCTTTACTCCTGGATAGTCCGCTTCAAATTTTTGTTTCACGGCAACCCAATACTCTTTTCCTTGGCCACCTTCGAATGCAGCTACATTCAGTTGTTTATTGGCAAATTCTTTTTTGGGCTTTATGGCAGCATCTAATGGCTTACTTGAGCTCTTCGAGTTTCCATTGTTCTCTGACAAGTTGCTGCAGCCCGCTAAAACCGATATAAGCAGGAGAATGCTAATCCAAACAGCATACTGTTTACTTACATGTACACGCATAAGTGTATTCCCCTTTTATTTTACTGCTAACTAAGAAGCAATCTCTTACGAAAATCCGATGGACTCATTCCTAGCGTTTTTTTGAATAGTCTGTTGAAGTAAAATGGATCATCAATACCGACCAAAGCTGAAACTTCTTTCACTCTCACATCTGGTTGTTTTAACAATTCAACTGCATAGTTGATTTTGAGTTCATTGAGGTATTGCACAATACTTTTTCCTGTATCCTGTTTAAACACACGACACAGATAACTGATGTTCATGTTGACCTCATTAGCCAGCATTTCTAAAGTTACCTTGTCATCTAAACGCTCTTGCATAATATGGATGACTCGCAGCACTTCTTTCCGGCAATTCCGGCTCTTCACTTGCTGCAAGCGTAAGACAGCTTCTTGCAACGATTGTTCGACAGATGAATGAAAGTCCTCGAAGGTTTCCGCTTTCATGACTTGCCGCTTCAGAAACTCAGGTAAGGTATAACTTGAATCTCTCATTTTTACTTCACTGGATCCCGTCTTCCTCTCCCATTTCACGATCATGTTATCCAAATCCGTCAAAAGAACCAGAATAGACTGTTTCAAAACGACCGGATCGCACATCACTTCTCTCATTTCAATCATGATTGCTGCAAGGGAATCGGATAACCGCGTCACATCGCCCTCTTCGATTAAATTTTTCAACTCGTTCGACCATTCTGTATGGTTTAGAAGTGACAACGTTGTTTGAAAGTTCAGCTTACAAGCCATGATCACAGAGCCAGGGCCCATATAGAAGGTACCAGCCGCTGCTTGACGACATTTTGCAAACTGCTCACGAAGCTGAACGAAGCCGTTAAATGATTCGCTTAACGCCACACTTATGCTTAAATTCAAATATAGAGACATTAATTGAATCAGGTTGTTAGCCAGTGATATCCAGTTCACTTCTTCTTTCTTATCCAACTCATTTACAATTACGGTATAGTGCCCATCTCCATTCTCAACCAATTCAATGGCACACCGATCGGAAATGGCTTCCTTGATAATATTAGCAACGGAGAAATTGAGCAGTTTTTTGTTCTTTATCCTACCGGTGGTCAATGCTTGTTCATAACGATCTATCTTGATATAAATAAGATGGCCCACCAGTTTATCTGCAGATACGCCGAATTTCTCAGTTGTCTTCAACGCATCATCCAAATATTTTTCATCTTCTTGGAGCAGCTCAATCCACATATGGTTTCTTTGTAAAAGCTGTTTCTCATTCAACTCGACTCGGATATGGAAGTTGTTCTCGGAGCGTTTGCGTTCTTCCGATAATAACTCTGTAGCCTTCACCAATACCGAGAGTAATTCGTTCGGTTTAAGTGTCACTTTCAACAGATAATCAACAGCACCCAGTTTCATTGCATCACGTACTAACTCGTAATCTCCAAAGTTACTGAGCACAACGATTTTCCCTTCGAATTCTCTTTCACGAAGTATTCGAATGAGTTCTAGACCGTCCATGTTGGGCATCTTTAAATCGGTGATCACAATATCAGGCTTATTATTCGCAATAGCCTCTAGCGCTTGCAAACCGTCCGCAACGGTGCCGATCAATTCAAAGCCATTTTCCTGCCATTTGATAATCGTACTTAGCGCGATCCTTACTATTTTCTCATCATCTACAACTAAAACACGCAGCATAACCTCATTCTCCTTTCGTAGAAATGTAAGGGATCGTTATGACGATGTCTGTTCCGCGATCTGGTTCACTAGTAATGTCTAAGCCATATATGTCGCCATAATGCAATTGAATACGTTCACGAACATTGCTAATCCCAATGTTAGCCAATCGGTTCGTCGATGGCTTTGCATCGAAATCCAAAAGCTGTTGAAGCTTTTCTTTCGTAATCCCCTTCCCGTTGTCGCTTACTACTATTTGGATATCATTCTGGATTCGCTCTGCAGAAATTGTAATCATAGGTTCTCTATTCAATCCCTCTAGCCCATGAATGATAGCGTTTTCTACGATGGGTTGAAGCAAAAACTTGAGCACATGAGCATTCATTAACTCTTCCGGGATCAGATACTGCATTTGCAAGGAGGTGCCATAACGGACTTGCTGAATGACGATATAATTGGATATGTTATGTATTTCATCCCCTAATGTAACTTGTTCATCCTTGTGAACGATCGTATTCCGTAGCAATTCCGCTAATGCGCCCAGCCCTTCACTTACACTATCCGCTTGACTAAGCATTGCCGCCCATTTGAGCGAATTCAGTGTATTGAACAAAAAGTGCGGATTGATTTGTGCTTGAAGCATTTTCAATTCGGCTTCTCGCTTATTTGCCTGCTCTACCTTGACCTTATCGATCAATTGATCAAGTTCCTGTATCATTTCGTTGAATTTCCCTGACAAATGTCCAATTTCGTCTTGACCCTCGTCAAAAATAATCGTTTTAAAGTTGCCATCCATGACGCGAACGGTAGCATTGTTCAGCTTTCTTAACGGTGATGAAATACTCGTAGTGATTATTGTAGTAAATATGAGTGCGAATATTAGACACACAACAATGACAAGAATAATGGTCAACGCGATATCTTTGGATTCTGCATCAAGGTACGTAAAAGGGATTAAGCCAATCAAATACCAATTTAATGCTTCATCATGCACATAGGACGCAAAGTACCGTTT